>NZ_QTPZ01000023.1:0-129029 GCF_003853505.1 Burkholderia sp. Bp9015 | reverse complement strand
GCGACTTCTGCTTCAACGGCAACCTGATCATGCGCGCGACCGGCGACCGGATGCTGCTGTCGCCGCCGCTCGTGATTCGCGAGGGGGAGGTCGACGAGATCGTCGACAAGGCGAAGCGCGCGTTCGATGCGACCGCGGAACGGGTCGGGCGGGTGAGGTGAGCGAACGCAGCGCTTCGGTCAGGCGTAGTCGAAGCGCTGTTGATCGAACTCGATGATGCGCGCGACACACGCGGAGACGGACATCGTTCCGGTCTCGACAACGAGATCGGGCGCGACGGGTGCCTCATAGGGATCGGAGATGCCGGTGAACTGGCGCGTCTGGCCGGTCATGGCCTTCGCGTACAGGCGTTTCGGATCGCGCGCGGAGCAGGTCTCGATATCGGTCTTCAGATAGATTTCGACGAAGCGCTCGTCACCGATGGTTTCCCGCGCCAGTTGCCGGTCGGCTGCATACGGGGAAATCAGCGCGACGATCACCATGATGCCCTGATTGTTCATCAGCTTCGCGATTTCGGCGGTACGTCGGCAGTTTTCGGCCCGGTCGTCGCGCCGGAATCCGAGATCGTGCGAGACGCCCGAGCGCAGTTCGTCACCGTCGAGAATGCAGACCGGAATGTCGTGCGTGCGCAGGTACGCGGCTATCTCGCGCGAGAGCGTGGATTTACCGGCACCACTCAGGCCGGTCAACCACAGGGTATGTGAATTCGGCAATGTCATGATGTGTCGCGACGGCGTGAACCAGCCGCAATGCGCGTGCCGGATTCCGTTCGTCTTCTTGATGGTGGGAAGCCGGTGCCGCTCGGCCGGCTGTCATGGTGGTCGATTCTAGTCAGCCGCTATTCGTACACCGTTACCAATTCGTTACCGATTATTACGTACTGGCGGATGGCGCGCGTCGGAATCACGCGATTATCTCTTGGACGTGTGCATTACGAGTGCGACGCACAAAACGAAAAGGGCCTGCGTCGTGTAACGCAGGCCCTTGAATTCTTTGGTGGGCGATACTGGGATCGAACCAGTGACCCCTGCCGTGTGAAGGCAGTGCTCTACCGCTGAGCTAACCGCCCAAAGAAGCTGAAATTATGTCAGAGCTTTTCGGGTTCGTAAAGCACTTTCTTCAAATATTTTTCAGGCCGGTGCAAAAGGTGCGTCAGCCGGCCGTCGACGGCTCGACGAGATCGAGGATCGAGCCGTCGCGCTTGAGCGTCGCGAGCACGATGCTCGAATTGATCGACATCACGCCCGTCGCGCGATGCAGCCGGTTGATCACGAAGTCCGAGTAGTGGTCGAGGTCGCGCGCCCGCACCGTCAGCACGTAGTTCGAGCCGCCCGTCACGATCTGCGCGGCGATGACTTCCGGCCACTGCTGGATCGCCTCCACGAAGCGGTCGTGCCATTCGGGCACGTCCGGCCGCATCGACACGTGCACGAGCGCCTCGAATGCGACGCCGACCTTCTTCGGCTCGATCGTGCAGCGGTAGCCGGAAATGGCGCCGCGTTCCTCGAGCAGCTTCACGCGCCGCAGGCACGCCGACGGCGACAGCGCGACCGCGTTCGCGAGGTCCTGATTGCTGATGCGTCCGTCCCGCTCGAGGTGCCGGAGGATCCGCATGTCGGTTCGATCCAGATTCATTTCGCAGAATCCCGTCATTTTTTAGATGGTAGGCGCAGACTCTACTGCAATCGGCGGGATTCGTCATCGAAAAGTGAAGCTCATTCTATTTCGTCCTCGATAACATGCGCCCCATGCCTCGACCGCACGGCCTGACGTGCCGTCACGCCGCCGGCCGTATCGCCGCCTTCAACCCCGACCGTCATTCCGCCATGTACGAACACATTCCCGCCTATCCGGGCGATCCGATCCTGTCGCTGTTCCAGGCGTTCCAGCAGGATGCCCATCCGCACAAGGTCAACCTCAGCATCGGCCTCTATTACGATGACGCGGGCCGCATCCCCGTGCTGGAGAGCACGCGCCTCGCGGCCGAGCGCCTGCGCGAAGCCGGCGCGCCGCATACGTATCTGCCGATGGAAGGGCTCGCCGCGTATCGGCAGGGCGTGCAGCGCCTCGTGTTCGGCGCCGGTTGCGCGGCGCTCGCGCAAGGACGCATCGCGACGCTGCAGACGCTCGGCGGCTCGGGCGCGCTGCGGCTCGGCGCCGAATTCGTGAAGCGCTATTTCCCCGACAGCGCGATCTGGATCAGCGATCCGACGTGGGACAACCATCGCGTGATCTTCGCGGCGGCCGGCCTCGACGTGCACACGTATCCGTACTACGACGCAGCGCGCAACGACCTGCGCGTCGACGCGATGCTCGCGGCGCTCGACGCGCTGCCCGCGCGCAGCATCGTGCTGCTGCAGCCGTGCTGCCACAACCCGACGGGCCTCGACCTCGACCGCGACGCGTGGCGCGCTGTGATCGACGTGCTCGCGCGCCGCGGGCTGATTCCGTTCCTCGACATGGCGTACCAGGGCTTCGGCGATGGTCTCGACGACGACGCATGGGCCGTGCGCGCGATCGTCGAAGCCGGGCTGCCGGCGATCGTCAGCAACTCGTTCTCGAAGAATTTCTCGCTGTATGGCGAGCGCGTCGGCGGCCTGTCGATCGTCTGCGCGAGCGCGGGCGAAGCGGCGACGGTGCTGAGCCAGCTGCAGGCCGGCGTGCGCCGCACCTACTCGAGCCCGCCGCTGTTCGGCGCGCAGCTCGTGTCGGCGGTGCTGAACGACGACGTCCTGCGTGCGTGCTGGGAAGACGAGGTGGCCCAGGTGCGCACGCGCATCAAGCGCATGCGCGGCGAGCTGAAGGCGCGGCTCGACGCGCGCTTGGCCGGGCCCGCGTTCGACGCGCTCGTCACGCAGCGCGGCATGTTCAGCTATACGGGCATCGCCGCGACCGACGTGGACCGGCTGCGCGCGTCGCACGGCGTCTACCTGCTGCGCTCGGGCCGCATGTGCATCGCGGGCCTGAACGACGCGAACGTCGAGCACGTCGCGTACGCGATCGCCGACGTGCTCGGCGGCACGTCGCGCCAGGCTGCCTGAGCGGCCGATCCCGAACCGAAGGAGGACACGATGGCAGACACGATCCCGGTCGACTTGCCGCAACTCGCGCAGCCGTTCTCGTGGGCGACCCGCGCGGGCGGGCTGATGTTTACCGGCCACGGCCCGGTCGATGCGTCCGGCGCGATCGCAGGCGACACGATGACGGGGCAGGCGCGCCTCACGCTCGGCAATCTCGCGAAGGCCGTCGCGGCGGCCGGCGCGACGATGGACGACGTCGCGCAGGTGCTCGTCTACCTGTCCGACGTGAAGGCGATGCCCGAATTCGACGCCGAATACCGGCGCCACTTTCGCGAACCGTACCCGAACCGCACGTGCGTGGGCGTGCAGGGCTTCGCGCACCCGGACATGCGCGTCGAACTCGTCGCATACGTGGCGTTGCCGGCGGCACGCGGCTAGAAAGCACGCAACTCGGCGCGGATTGCAGTACCCACGATTACCGACATACCCCAACCAGTACACATCGATAATTCAGACAAGGATGGAGACGAAGATGAAGAGTATCAATAGGTTCGCACTACCGACGATTGCCGGCCTGCTCGCCGCGAGCGGCGCGATGGCGCAGAGCAGCGTGACGCTGTACGGCATCGTCGACCAGAGCATTCGCTACACGACGCATGCGAACGCGTCGAACGACGCGAGCGTGCAGATGACCAACGGTGCGATCACCAACAGCCGCTGGGGCCTGAAGGGCAGCGAAGCGCTCGGCGGCGGCCTGACGGCGATCTTCCGGCTCGAGAGCGGCTTCGAGCCGCAGAACGGGCAGCTCGACGGCGCGCTGTTCGGCCGCTACGCGTATGTCGGCCTGGCGAGCGACTGGGGCACCGTGAAGCTCGGCCGGCAGGCGACCGAGGCATTCAACCTGTTCGGCGATCTCGATCCGCTGACGGTCGGCAACTACACGGCCAACATGTGGCCGTACTTCCTCACGCAGGGCCGCGCGAGCAACGTGGCCAGCTACGACGGCACGTTCGGCGGGCTGAACGTCGGCGCGAGCTACGGCTTCGGCGGCGTCGCGGGCAGCCTCGGCGCGAATGCGTACTGGGGCACGCACGTGTCGTACACGCTCGGCGGGCTGATGGTCGGCGCGACCTACCAGCAGGTGCGCGACCTGACGAGCCGCGCGCAGCAGGCGTGGGGCGCGGGCGCACGCTATGCGTTCGGCGCGGCGACGCTGTACGCGGGCTATCTCGGCGGCATCGACCGCACGGGCATGCTCGACCGGCAATTGCTGAACGCGCCGGGCCGCGACGTGACCTACGGTGCGTTCGCCGACAATCCGCGCCGCGACGCGATCTTCTATACCGGCGCGAGCGTGAAGGTCACGCCGGCGGTTTCGGTGACGGGCGTCGCGTACTACGACGACATCCGCAACGTCAACGGCATCGCCGGTAACGGCGGAAAGCGCTACACGGGCGTGCTCGAGGCCGAGTACGCGCTGTCGAAGGCGACGCAGGTCTACGCGACGGTCGACTACAACCGGGTGACCGGCGGCGCGTTCACCGAAATGCCCGGACGCGGCAACCAGACGGGCATCGCGGCCGGCTTGCGCCACCTGTTCTGAGCATGCGGCGCGCGGTGGCCGGTGCGGTCCGGCACCGGTCCGTGCGCCGTCGACGTTTCGGCCGGACACACGCTTTCGAACGAGGTCATTCGATGCAACCAGAAGGGCAATTCCAGCACATCGCGGCGCGCGAGCAGGGTCTGCGCCGCACACTTTCCGCACGGCAGATGGCGATGATCGCGATCGGCGGTGCGATCGGCACCGGTCTCTTTCTCGGCAGCGGGTTCGCGATCGGCTTCGCGGGCCCGAGCGTGCTCGTCAGCTACGCGATCGGCGCGTTCATCTCGCTGTTGCTGATGGGCTGTCTCGCGGAGATGACGGTCGCGCATCCGACCTCCGGGTCGTTCGGCGCATACGCCGAACATTACGTGAGCCCGTGGGCCGGGTTCCTCGTGCGCTATGCGTACTGGGCGTGCATCGTGCTCGCGGTCGGCACCGAAGTCACCGCGATCGCGCTGTACATGAAGTACTGGTTCCCGGGCGTGCCGGGCTGGCTGTGGATCGTCGGCTTCTCGGCGCTGCTCGTGTTCGTCAACGCGCGCAGCGTCGACGTGTTCGGCGCGGTCGAATACGGCTTCTCGGTCGTGAAGATCGCGGCGATCGTCGGCTTCATCGTGCTCGGCGCGTACGTCGTGTTCGGCAATCCGGCACTGGTCGGCGACGGTGCGGCCCGCGCGGGCTTCCACCATTACACCGGGCACGGCGGCTTTTTCCCGAAGGGCATGTGGGGAATGTGGGTCGCGGTGATCGTGTCGATCTTCAGCTACCTGAGCATCGAGATGATCGCGGTCGCGGCGGGCGAGGCGGAGGATCCCGAGCGCGCGGTGACGCGCGCGTTCCGCTCGACGATCGTGCGGCTCGTGCTGTTCTACCTCGTCACGCTCGCGCTGATGCTCGCGATCGTGCCGTGGACGGCGGCGGGGCGCGACGAGAGCCCGTTCGTGAAGGTGATGGAGGCGATCCACCTGCCGGGCGCGGCCGGGCTGATCAACTTCGTCGTGCTGATCGCCGCGCTGTCCGCGATGAACAGCCAGCTCTACATCACGACGCGGATGATGTTCAGCCTGTCGCGCGCGGGTTATGCGCCGAAGGCGCTCGGCCAGGTCGACGCGCGCGGCGTGCCGTTCGGCGCGCTGCTGCTGTCGACGCTCGGCATCGCGCTCGCGACGGTCCTGAGCGTGCTGTACCCGGACGCGTCGTTCACGATCATGATGGCGGTGTCGATGTTCGGCGCGCTGTTCACGTGGATGATGATCTTCGTCACGCATTACTGCTTCCGGCGGCGTCGCGCGGCGCTCGGCCTGCCGGCGCCCGCGTTCCGGATGCGCGGCTTTCCGCTGCTGACGCTGCTCGGCGCGGCGCTGATGCTCGCGGTGATGGTGACGACCTACTTCACGGCCGAATTCCACATGACGCTGATCTTCGGCATTCCGTTCCTGATCGCGCTGTCCGTCGTGTACGCGGTGTGGTACCGGCGCGCGCAGCCGGCGCTGCAGCCGGAAGCGAAGTAACGGGGAAGTGCCGGCGCGAAATGCCGGCGCGCCGGCGCGCCGGCTCAGCCCGCGAGCGCGGGCAGCGCGTCGATCGATGCGCGCACGTAGTCGGCGAAGCGCAGTGCGACCGGTTCGGCAGTGCCGCTGCGCTTCAGTTCGAGCGTGCGCGATTCGAGCGACGCATCCTTCAGCGGCCGGAACGCGAGGCGGTCGCTCTTCACCTGCTGCAGCACGCGCGGCACCAGCGCGATGCCCATGCCGAACTCGATCATCGACAGGATCGTCTGCCACAGCCGCGCCTCGTGACGGATCAGCGGGCTGAATCCCGCGTTCACGCATTGCGCGATGATCAGGTCGTGATAGTGCGGCGCCGCGTCGCGCGGAAACAGGATGAACGGTTCCTCGGCCAGCGTGGCGAGCGCGACCTGACGGCGCCGCGCGAGCGGATGCGCGGCCGGCAGGCAGCAGACGAACGGTTCCGCGTAGACGGGCGCCGATTCGACCTCGGGCGGGCAGTGGCCCCAGTGCGCGTAGCCGAGATCGATCTGGCCACGCTGGATCGCCTGCACCTGCGCCTGCGTGTTCATCTCGCTCAGCACGATCTCGACGCCCGGGTAATCGGCTTCGAAGCGCCGCACCGCATCGGGCAGCCCGCGATACAGCATCGAATGGACGAAGCCGATCCGCAGCCGGCCCGCGAGGCCGGACGCAGAGCGCACCGTGAGCCGCTCGGCCTCGGCCGCCTGCAGCAGCAGCCGGCGCGCTTCGCCGAGCAGCACCGCGCCCGCGTTGGTCAGCGCGACCGTCTTGTTGGTGCGCGAAAAGAGCTGCACGCCGAGCGCGTCCTCGAACTTGCGGATGTCGAAGCTCAACGCCGGCTGCGAGATGAACAGGCGCTTCGCCGCGCGCCCGAAATGCAGTTCCTCGGCGACCGCCACGAAGTAGCGCAACTGCCTCAGTTCCATGCTGTCTCCTTCCCGCATCGGCATCGATAAGCGTCGTCTATCGTACCGGATAAATCCTGTATTGGACGCTTATCGATCGCGCGCCTACGCTCTGCTGAACGCCTGGCATCAGCCGGCCGCGGTGCCGCCGCGCGGCGCCGGCCGATAGCCGGGCGCCATCCTGGAGACGCATGCATGAACGACATCGCTCGCACGCCGGACACCGGCGCGGCCAACAACATCCCCGATAGCCGGGGCATCAATTTCTTCACGGCCGATCCCGATCTCGGCGCGTTGCTGAAACTGCATCTCGGTGACGCGCGCTACGCGGAACTCGAACCGCAGCTGCACGCGCTCGGCGCGCGCGTGTCGGGCGAGCTCGACGAATGGGCGTCGCGCGCGGACAAGCACCCGCCCGTGCTCGAACACCGCAACCGGCGCGGCGAAGCCGTGCAGCGGATCGACAAGGATCCCGCGTACATCGCGCTCGAACGCGTCGCGTATGCGGAACTCGGGCTCGCGTCGCTGAGCCACCAGCCCGAGGCGGTCGCGCCGCTCGTCAAGTACGCGCTGACGTTCCTGTTCGTGCAGGCCGAATTCGGGCTGTGCTGCCCGGTCAGCATGACCGATTCGCTGACGCGCACGCTGCGCCGTTTCGGCGACCCGGCGCTCGTCGAGCGCTATCTGCCGATGCTCGCATCGCGCGATTTCGACACGCTGTTCCAGGGCGCGATGTTCATGACCGAACAGGCGGCCGGCTCCGACGTCGGCCGCATCGCGACGCGCGCGGTGCGCGATGCCGACGCGCAGGGCGAGGCGGTGTGGCGCCTCTTCGGCGACAAGTGGTTCTGCTCGAACGCTGACGCCGACCTGGCGATGGTGCTCGCGCGGCCCGACGGCGCGCCGGACGGCATCAAGGGGCTCGCGTTGTTCCTGCTGCCGAAGACGCTGCCGGACGGCACGCGCAACCGCTACCGGATCGTGCGGCTGAAGGACAAGCTCGGCAGCCGTTCGATGGCGAGCGGCGAGATCGCGCTCGAAGGCGCGCAGGCATACCTGATCGGCGAGATCGGCCGCGGCTTTCACCAGATGGCGGACATGATCAACATGTCGCGGCTGTCGAACGGCGTGCGCGCGGCGGGCCTGATGCGGCGCGCACTGAACGAGTCGCTGCACGTGGCCGCCCACCGCGCCGCATTCGGCCGCAAGCTGATCGAGATGCCGCTGATGCAGCGCCAGCTGATGAAGATGCTGCTGCCCGCCGAGGCCGCGCGTGCGATGTTCATGCAGATCGCGCTGCTGCTGCCGCAGGCGGATGCGGGCGACGAGCAGGCCGCGCGCTGCGTGCGCATCCTGACGCCGCTGATCAAGTTCCGCGCGTGCCGCGACGCACGCCGTGTGACGGGCGACGCGATGGAGGTGCGCGGCGGCACCGGCTACATCGAGGAATGGAGCGATGCGCGGCTCGTGCGCGATGCGCATCTCGGCTCGATCTGGGAAGGCACCAGCAACATCGTCGCGCTCGACGTCGCGCGCGCCGCGCAGCGCGAGCAGGCGCTCGATGCGCTGCGCACGTTCCTCGCCGACCGGCTCGGCGCGGCGCCGCTGCCCGACGCGAGCCGCGCGGCGCTGCGGCGCATTCTCGCGCGCGCGTGCGATGCGCTCGCCGGTGTCGCGGCGGAAGGCGACGACGCGCGCGTGCGGCAGGCCGCGTCGGCGCTGTACTACGCGAGCGCGGCCGTGCTGATGGCATGCGAGGGCGCGCGGCTCGCGCCCGATTACCGGCGCCTCGCGCTCGCGCACCTGATCGTGCGTCACAAGCTGTTGCCGGTCGATCCGCTCGCGCCGGCGTCGCGCGACGACGAGGCAGCGGCGTTCGATGCGTTGCTGCGCGGCACGCCGGTACCGCTCGACATGGCGCTCGACCTGCTGCCGGAGGTCGAACGATGAGCACGACGAAAGCGACGAAAGCGACGGAAGCGACGGAAGCGACGGAAGCGACGAAAGCGACACGCGGCGCACTTGACGGCCTGAAGGTCGTCGACCTGAGCCGCGTGCTCGGCGGCCCGTACTGCACGCAGGCGCTCGCCGACCACGGCGCGACGGTGATCAAGATCGAGCCGCCGGGCGGCGACGAGACGCGCGGCTGGGGGCCACCGTTCCTCGGCGACACCGCGTGGTACTTCATGGGCGTGAACCGCAACAAGGAGGGCGTCGCGCTCGACCTGTCCCGCGACGAAGGGCGCGCGATCCTGTGGCGTTTGCTCGAGAGCGCCGACGTGCTCGTCGAGAACTTCAAGCCCGGCACGCTCGCGCGCTGGGGCATGGACTACGCGCGCGACCTGCAGCCGCGTTTCCCGCGCCTGATCCACTGCGCGGTGACGGGCTTCGGCGAGGACGGCCCGCTCGGCGGGCTGCCCGGCTACGACGCGGTGATCCAGGCGATGGCCGGGCTGATGAGCGTGAACGGCGAGCGCGACGGCGACGCGACGCGCATCGGGCTGCCGATCGTCGACATGGTCACCGGACTCAACGCGCTGACCGGCATCCTGCTCGCGCTCGCGGAGCGCGAGCAGAGCGGGCAGGGCCAGTCGATCGACATCGCGCTGTACGACTGCGGCGTGTCGCTGCTGCATCCGCACCTGCCGAACTTCTTCGGCTCGGGGCGCGTGCCCGAGCGCAGCGGCAACGCGCACCCGAACATCGCGCCGTACGACAGCTATCGCACGGCCACCGTGCCGATCTTCCTCGCGGTCGGCAACGACCGGCAGTTCGCGCGGCTCGTCGCGCATCTCGGCGCGCCGGCGCTGGCCGGCGATCCGCGCTTCGTCGACAACCGCAGCCGCTGCGCGCACCGGCCCGAACTGAAGGCCGAACTCGAGGCACGGCTCACCGCGCATCCGTGCGAGCCGCTCGCGCGCGACCTGATGGCGGCGGGCGTGCCGTGCGGGCCGGTGCGCACGGTCGCCGACGTTGCGCGCGATCCGCATGCGCTGCATCGCGAGTTGTTCGTCGAGATCGGCGCGTATCGCGGCACCGCATCGCCGGTGAAGCTGTCGCGCACGCCGGCGACCTATCGTTCGCCGCCGCCCGCGCTCGGCCGCGACACGCGCGCGGTGCTCGACCGCCTCGGCGTCGATCCCGCGCTCCAGCGGCAGCTGCTCGACGCGGGCGTGCTGAAGGTCGCGCCGGACCCGGCGTGACCGGACGAGTGGCCCTGCAGGTGAGTGACCTGGACCGACAGATCGCGACGTAAAGCGACGTTGGGCAGCGTAAAGCTGCCCCGCGTCGAGCAATCGCTCGTAACGCAACCTCCGCCAGCCGGCGGCGCAAGGCCGGCCATCCGGCAACGCGCGCGACAGTCGCGCCGCCGATCACAAACATGGAGACATCGATGAGCCGTCCGCAATCCCCGTCCGCCGCGCAGCCGCGGCCCGGCCGTGCCGCCCTCGCGGCGTTCGTCGGCACCACGATCGAGTGGTACGACTTCTACATCTACGGCACCGCCGCCGCGCTCGTATTCGGCAAGGTGTTCTTTTCGAGCACGATGAATCCCGGCGTCGCGACGCTCCTTGCGTTCGTCACGTTCTGGGCCGGCTTCGCCGCGCGGCCGCTCGGCGGCATCGTGTTCGGGCATCTCGGCGATCGCGTCGGCCGCAAGACCGCGCTCGTGATCACGCTGGTGATGATGGGGCTTGCCACGACCGGCATCGGCCTGTTGCCCGGCTATGCGTCGATCGGCGTGTGGGCGCCCGCGGGCCTCGTCGTGCTGCGCGTGCTGCAGGGCATCGCGGTCGGCGGCGAGTGGGGCGGCGCGGTGCTGATCGCGAGCGAGAACGCGCCGAAGCATCGCAGCATCCTGTATGCGGCGTTCGCGCAGCAGGGTTCGCCCACCGGCAACCTGCTCGCCACCGCTGCCTTCTTCGCGCTGAGCGCGCTGCCGACGCCGTCGTTCCTGATGTGGGGCTGGCGCATTCCGTTTTTGCTGTCGGCGGTGCTCGTGATCATCGGGATGGTGATCCGGCTGCGGCTCGAGGAATCGATCGACATGCAGCGCGTGCTCGCGCGCAAGCGCACGGTGAAGCTGCCGCTGCGCGACGTCGTGCGCGACCACTGGCCCGTCGTGCTGCTCGCGGCCGGCACGCTGCCGGTGATCCACGTCACGTACTTTCGCAGCACGTTCGCGCTGTCGTGGGCGACCAAGGAGCTCGGTTATGCGCAGGGCACGTTCCTCGGCATCCTGTCGATCTCGCTCGTCGTGCAGTTCCTGATGCAGCCGGTCGGCGCGTGGTTCGTGTCGAAGGTCGACATGCGGCGCGCGATGTGCTGGATCCTGATTCCGGAGATCGTGCTGATGCCGGTGATGTTCCATGCGCTCGCGACGCGCTCGTACTGGGTCGCCGTCGCGGGCATGTGCATCTCGACGATTCCGTCGGCGATGTTCTACGGTGCGGTCGGCGGCGTGCTCGCGCGCGTGTTTCCGGCCAACATCCGCTATACGGGCCTGTCGCTCGCGTACCAGCTGAGCGCCCTCGTCGTCGGCGGCGGCACGCCGGTGCTCGCGCAGGCGATCCTGAACGCGACCGGCAGCATCGTCGGCGTCGCGATCGCGTCGGGGCTGTACGCGCTCGTGTCGCTCGCGTGCATGCTCGCGCTGCTGAATCGCACCGGCTACCGCGCGGACGAGCTGTCGACGGCCGAGCGCAGCGATGCGGCCGAGTGGGGCGCCGAAAGTGCGAGCGCTGAAAGTCCGGCCGGCGAGACCACGCAGCCAGGCGAGCGCGGCGCGTTGAAACCGGCGGGGTGAGACGGGGAGGCCGGCGTGATTCGGCACGCTGGCGATTCGGTAACGCGGTAACGCGGTAATGCGGTGAGGCGGTGAGGCGGTAATTCGCCGCTCCGGCGACATCGCGCGCCGGACGGATCGCGCGCCGCATGGCCTCGACTCGCGCCAAATCACGCGTCCCAAAAGCAAACGGCACCGTGCGATCCACGGTGCCGTTTGCCTGGCGGTTGCTTCACTTCGCGACGAGGCCGGCACGGCCGGCCATCGCGATGCGGGGTGCTCAGCCTTCCGTCGGCGGCACGTAGCCGGACGCCTGGTCGGCGCCGTCGCCGAAGAAATACTTCTCGGTCTGCTTCATCAGGTACTGGCGCGCGCGCGGGTCGGCCATGTTCAGGCGGTTCTCGTTGATCAGCATCGTCTGCTGCTTGAGCCAGCCTTGCCACGCTTCCTTCGACACGCTTTCGTAGATGCGCTTGCCGAGTTCGCCCGGCAGCGGCGGGAAATCGAGACCCTCGGCTTCCTTGCCGAGCTTCGCGCATTGGATCATTCGAGCCATCGTGTACTTCTCCTGTAATCGGTCTGGGGGAGGGCAGTCGTGCCTGCGCTCAGAGCTGCTTCATCAGCACGAGCGACTTGCGCTGCCAGTTGTAGAGTTTGCGGCGGTCTTCCGGCAGGTCGTCGACGCTGACCTTGACGAAGCCGCGCTTGAGGAACCAGTGCTCGGTGCGCGTCGTGAGCACGAAGATGTGCGTGAGGCCGCGCGCGCGGGCGCGCTGCTCGATGCGCTTGAGCAGGCGTTCGCCGTCGCCCGAGCCCTGCGCTTCCGGCGCGACCGTCAGGCACGCCATCTCGCCGATCTTTTCCTGCTGGTACGGATACAGCGCCGCGCAGCCGAACAGCACGCCATCGTGCTCGATCACCGAGAAGTGGTCGATGTCGCGTTCGATCTGGTGGCGGCCGCGCCGCACCAGCGTGCCGTCCGACTCGAGCGGCTCGATCAGCGACAGGATGCCGCCGACGTCGTCCGGCGTCGCTTCGCGCAGGCTCTCGAGGTTCTCGTACGAGATCATCGTGCCGACGCCGTCGTGCAGGAACAGTTCGAGCAGCATGCTGCCGTCGAGCGACTGCGGAATCAGGTGGGCCCGGGTCACGCCGCCGCGGCACGCGCGGATCGAGTGCTTCAGGAAGAACGCGTCGTCGCCCTGGATGTTGCCCGAATCGAGCAGCTCGGCGGCCGCGTCGAGCGACATTTCGCGGATCAGCCCGCCTTCGTCGTCGACGATGCCGGGCGCTTCGGTCAGGAAGATGATCTTGTCGGCGCGCAGCGCGATCGCGGCGGCCGATGCGACGTCTTCCATCGACAGATTGAACGCCTCGCCGGTCGGCGAGAAGCCGAGCGGCGACAGCAGCACGAGCTTGCGGCTCGCGAGCGAATGACGGATCGATTCGGCGTCGATCTTGCGCACGATGCCCGTGTGCGCGAAATCGACCCCGTCGAGAATCCCCACCGGCCGGGCGGTCACGAAGTTGCCGGACACGACGCTGATGTGCGCGTGCGCCATCGGCGAGTTCGGCAGACCCTGGCTGATCGCGGCCTCGATGTCGAGACGCACTTCGCCGGCCGCTTCCTTCGCGGATTCGAGCGCGCGCGCATCGGTGATGCGCAGCCCGTGCGAAAACTCGGATTCGACACCATGCAGGCTCAGCTGCTCCTCGACCTGCGGCCGTGAGCCGTGCACCAGCACGATCTGGATGCCCATCGCCTGCAGGAGCGCGATGTCGGACACGAGCGCGTTCAACAGCCCCTGCTGCACCACCTCGCCGCCGAACCCCACGACGAACGTGCTGTTGCGGAACTTGTGGATATAGGGCGCGACGGAACGCATCCAGTCGACGAACTGCGCGTGGCTGGCGGCCGAATCGTCGGCGGCCGGCGGCGTCGCGGCGCCGGTCTGGGCGGGAGGGAGGTCGGTTTGGGAATTCATGGGCGGGATTATAATGCGCCCCCATGTCGAATGTACCTAAAAGTCCCGCGCCGACGCGGGCCAAAGCGCCGTCGGCGAAGCACCCGGATGGTGCGGCCGACGCGCGCCAGCAGCAGGAAAAGCCGGCGGGCAAGCCGGCCCACGCGCCGCGCGGCGACGAACGGCGTGGCGATACGCGCCAGCCGTCCGCGAAGGGCGCACCGCGGGGCGCCGGCGAGCGCGCTCCGCGCCGCGAGCGTGCGCCGCGCACCACCGTCGCGCCGAATCCCGTTCCGCCGATCACTTACCCCGAAAGCCTGCCGGTGTCGGGCAAGCGCGACGAAATCGCGCGCGCGATCGCCGGTCATCAGGTTGTCATCGTCTGCGGCGAGACGGGTTCGGGCAAGACCACGCAGCTGCCGAAGATCTGCCTCGATCTCGGCCGTGGCCTCGGCGCCGGCGGCACGGGCCTGATCGGCCATACGCAGCCGCGGCGCCTGGCCGCATCGTCGACCGGCCGCCGGATCGCCGAGGAACTCGGCACGCCGTTCGGCGAGGTGGTCGGCTACAAGGTGCGCTTCACCGACAATCTCGCGCCGGGCGCGTCCGTCAAGCTGATGACGGACGGTATCCTGCTCGCCGAGACGCAGACCGATCCGCTGCTGAAGGCGTACGACACGCTGATCATCGACGAGGCGCACGAACGCAGCCTGAACATCGACTTCCTGCTCGGCTACCTGAAGGAGATCCTGCCGCGGCGGCCGGACCTGAAGCTGATCGTCACGTCCGCGACGATCGACGCCGACCGCTTCGCGCGCCATTTCGGCACCGACGAGCGCCCGGCACCCGTGATCGAGGTGAGCGGGCGGCTGTACCCGGTCGAGATGCGCTACCGGCCGGTGGCCGAGGACCGCCCGGCGGTAAAGAACGCAGAAGGCACCGGCGGGCGCGACCGCGTGAAGACCGCGCGCGAGGCCGAGCGCGACCTGATGGACGCTATCGTCGACGCGGTCGACGAACTGTGCCGCGAAGGCCCCGGCGACGTGCTGGTGTTCCTGCCCGGCGAGCGCGAGATCCGCGAGGCGGCCGAGGCGCTGCGCAAGCACCATCCGCCGCACACCGAGATCCTGCCGCTGTTCGCGCGGCTGTCGGCGGCCGATCAGGACAAGGTGTTCAAGGCGTCGAACGCGCGCCGCATCGTGCTCGCGACCAACGTGGCCGAAACCTCGCTGACGGTGCCGGGCATCCGCTACGTCGTCGACACCGGCCTCGCGCGCGTGAAGCGCTATTCGTACCGGAACAAGGTCGAGCAGCTCCAGGTCGAGTCGATCTCGCAGGCCGCCGCGAACCAGCGCGCGGGCCGCTGCGGCCGGGTGGCCGACGGCGTCTGCATCCGCTTGTACGAGGAAAGCGACTACCAGGCGCGCGCGCGCTTCACCGATCCGGAAATCCTGCGCTCGTCGCTCGCGTCGGTGATCCTGCGGATGAAATCGCTGCACCTGACGGCGATCGAATCGTTCCCGTTCCTCGAGCCGCCGCCCGGCCGCGCGATCGCGGACGGCTACCAGCTGCTCAACGAACTCGGCGCGGTCGACGACGACAACGCACTGACGCCGCTCGGCCGCGAACTCGCGCGGCTGCCGCTCGATCCGCGCGTCGGCCGGATGATTCTCGCCGCGCGCGACCAGCAGTCGCTGCGCGAGGTGCTGATCATCGCGAGCGCGCTGTCCGTGCAGGACCCGCGCGACCGGCCGATCGAAGCGCAGGAGCAGGCCGACCAGGCGCACCGCCGGTTCGCCGACGAGCGCTCCGAATTCCTGCAGTGGCTGAAGATCTGGGCGTGGTTCGAAGAGGCCGTCGCGCACAAGAAGTCGAACCGCCAGCTGATCGACGCGTGCCGGCAGAATTTCCTGTCGCACCTGCGGCTGCGCGAATGGCGCGACGTCCATTCGCAGCTGCTGACGGTCGTGCGCGAACACGGCTGGCGCCTCAACGAGGTCGAGGCGACCTACGAGCAGGTGCATCTGGCCCTGTTGACGGGCCTGCTCGGCAACCTCGGCATGAAGGCCGACGACGATCCGCACTACCTCGGCGCACGCGGGATCAAGTTCTACCTGTGGCCGGGCTCCGCGCTCGCGAAGAAGGCCGGCCGCTGGGTGATGGCGGCCGAACTCGTCGAGACGAGCCGGCTGTACGCGCGCTGCCTCGCGAAGATCGAGCCGGAGTGGGTCGAGAAGATCGGCGCGCACCTGCTGAAGAAATCGCTGTCGGAGCCGCATTGGGAAAAGCGTCCCGCGCAGGTCAGCGCGTTCGAGCGCGCGACGCTGTACGGGCTGCCGATCTACCACCGCCGGCGCGTCGCGTTCGGCAAGCAGGACCCGGCGCGGGCGCGCGAGCTGTTCATCCGCGGCGCGCTGGTCGAAGGCGAATTCGACACGAAGCTGCCGTTTTTCGCGCACAACCGCAAGCTGCTCGCCGACATCGAGCAGCTCGAGCACAAGTCGCGCCGCCAGGACGTGCTGGTCGACGACGAGCTGATCTACGCGTACTACGACCAGGCGATTCCGGAAGGAATTCACACGGGCGTCGCGTTCGAGCGCTGGTATCGGGATGAAGTGAAGAAGGGCGGCCAGGCGGAGGACAAGCAGCGCCTGCTGTACCTGTCGCGCGACGACCTGATGCGCCACGAGGCGGCGGGCGTCACGACCGAGCTGTTTCCGAAGCGCGCGACGATGGCCGGCGTCGAGATGGCGCTGACCTACCACTTCGAACCCGGCACGCCGCGCGACGGCGTGACGCTCGCGGTGCCGCTGTACGCGCTGAACCAGGTCGACGCGCGCCGCTGCGAATGGCTCGTGCCGGGGATGCTGAAGGAAAAGGTGCAGCTGCTGCTGAAGTCGCTGCCGCAGAAGCTGCGCCGGCATTGCGTGCCGCTGCCCGAGTACGCGGCCGGCTTCGTCGAGCGCACGGGCCGCGAGCGCTTCGGCGCGGGCGGCCTCGTCGAGGCGCTGATCGCCGACGTGCGCGGCGAGACGCAGGTCGCGATGAAGACGGCCGACTTCAAGCTCGAGACGCTGCCCGCTCACCTGTTCATGAACTTCAAGGTGATCGACGAGCACGGCCGCCAGCTCGCGATGGGGCGCAATCTCGCGCAACTGCGCCAGGAACTCGGCGCGCAGGCGCAGCAGCAGTTCCAGAAGATCGCGGCGGCGTCGACGATCGCGCCCGGCGGCGAAGCCGGCGCGGACGACGCAGGCGCCACGCCGGCGCCGGCGGCCACGGCGGGTTCCGCGGCTTCGACGGCGAAGGGCGGCAAGCCGGGCAAGGGCGTCGCACCGCACACGGGCGCCCCGGCGGAAGCCGGCGCGACCGCGCTGTACGAGAACCTGACGACGTGGAACTTCGGCAAGCTCCCCGAGCTGCTGGAGATCCGCCGGCGCGGCCAGACGCTGTACGGCTATCCGGCGCTCGTCGATCGCGGCACGCATTGCGACGTCGAGGTGTTCGACTCGCCGGAGGAGGCCGCGCGGATCCACCGGGCCGGCTTGCGGCGGCTGTTCGCGCTGCAGCTGAAGGAGCCGATCAAGTTCCTCGAGAAGAACCTGCCGGGGCTGCGCGAGATGGCGATGCAGTACATGTCGCTCGGCACGCAGGACGAGCTGCGCGACCAGCTGATCGACACGGCGCTCGACCGCGCGTGCCTGCAGGATCCGCTGCCCGACGACGACGCGAGCTTCCACGCGCGTCGCGACGAAGGCCGCAGCCGCCTGAACCTGCTCGCGCAGGAGATCGCGCGGCTCGTCGGGCAGATCCTCGCCGAATACGCGGGGCTCGCGAAGAAGCTCGCGCAGGCGAAGCCGTTCGCACAGGCCCACGCGGATCTGCAGCAGCAGCTCGCCGCGCTGGTCGGCAAGCGCTTCGTGATCGACACGCCTTACGTGCAGCTTGCACACTTCCCGCGCTACCTGAAAGGCATCGCGCTGCGGATCGACAAGCTGAAGGCCGACCCGGCGCGCGACGCGAAGCAGTCCGGCGAGCTGCTGCCGCTCGTCCAGCAGTACCAGCGCGCGGTGTCGCAGCGCGGCGGCGTCGCCGACCCGCGGCTCGCGGAATTCCGCTGGCTGCTGGAGGAACTGCGCATTTCGCTGTTCGCGCAGGAACTGCGCACGCCGATGCCTGTCTCTGTCAAGCGTCTGCACAAGGTCTGGGAGTCGATGCAGCGCTAGCGCAACGGCGGTTGTCCGGGTCCGCGCCGGCGGCCGGCCCGGCAGGCCGCGCGGCGCCTGCCGCGGCGGGCCGCACGGCGGCCGCGGCGTGCGTCGAAGTGGCGCAGGGCCGACTTCCGTCAACCGGCAGGGCCGGTCGAGCGTTTTACAATCACTGCTGTTCCACGACGTGAGTCTTCATGCGCACTTTCCTTTCCTTCGGCCGCACGCTTGCGCTGGCCGCCGCCGTGCTGGCGCCTGCCGCGCACGCGAATAACGTGATCATCCTCAATTCGGCCGAAGCGACGCTTTCCCTGATCGACCAGCAGACCCGCCAGGTCGTCGGCACGATGCCGACCGGCAAGGAGCCGCACCACCTGATGGCGACGCCGGACAATTCGTCGCTGATCGTCGCGAATTCGGTCTCGAACAGCCTGATGTTCGTCGATCCGAAGACGGGCAAGCTGCAGCGCACGGTCGAAGGCATCGAGGATCCGTACCAGCTCGGCTTCTCGCCCGACAACAAGTGGTTCGTGTCGACCGGGCTGCGCCTCGACCGGCTCGACATCTACAGCTACGACGGCCGCGACCTGCATCTCGTGAAGCGCTTGCCGCTCGCGGTGATGCCGAGTCACATCGCGTTCACGAAGGACAGCAAGACCGTGCTCGTGTCGCTGCAGGTGTCCGGCGAGATCGCGGCGGTCGACCTCGCGACGCAGACGGTCAAGTGGAAGATGCCGGTCGGCAACGTGCCGGCGGGCCTGTGGATGACGCCGGACGACAAGTACCTGCTGGTCGGCATGACGGGCGCCGATTACGTCGCGGTCGTCGACTGGCGCAATCAGAAGGTCGTGAAGACCATCCAGACCGGCAAGGGCGCGCACAACTTCCGCTCGCTCGCGGACGGCACGCACGTCGCGATCACGAACCGGGTCGCGAACACGATCAGCATCATCGACGAGAACACGCTCACCAAGGTCGGCGACATCACCGGCCTGCTGCCGGGCCCGGACGACATGGAGCTGTCCGCCGACAAGAAGACGCTGTGGGTGACGTTCCGCTTCGCGAAGAAGGTCGGGATCATCGACCTGGCCTCGCGCAAGCTGGTGCAGACGATCTCCGTCGGCCGTTCGCCGCACGGCATCTACTTCTACGACCGCGCGCCGTGGAAGGCTGCGAACGGCGCGTGACGGGCGGAGGCGGACGATGCTGCACCTGATCGATGCGTTCGTGTCGGACATCCAGACCTGGCTGTACGTCGACGTCGTGCAGCCGCTCCTCTTCAAGTTCAACCTGATGGACTATGACGAGGACACCTACGACGCGCTGTACTGGGTGATCATCGGCGCGCTCCAGATGGTGCTGATGTTCGCGCTGCTGCGCCCGCTCGAGGCGCTCGCGCCCGTCGAGCGCTGGAAGAACCGCCGCGCGGTGCGGGTCGACGTGATCTATACCGCGATCTCGAAGCTCGGCATCTACACGCTATTCTTCTTCTTCGCGCTGCAGCCGGTGTTCGACCGCCTCCAGGCGTGGCTGCGCCTGCACGGCGTTGCGAACGTCAACCTCGATTATCTGTGGCCGGGCGTGACCTCGCGGCCGATCGTCGCGTTCGCGATCTACCTCGTCGTGCTCGACTTCGCCGGCTACTGGTATCACCGCTGGCAGCACAAGTTCGGCATCTGGTGGGAGCTGCACGCGGTGCATCACAGCCAGCGGCAGATGTCGTTGTGGTGCGACGACCGCAACCACCTGCTCGACAATGTGCTGCAATCGTGTTTCTTCGCGGCGATCGCGCTCGTGATCGGCGTGACGCCGTCGCAGTTCGTCGTGCTGACCGCGGTCACGAACTTCGTGCAGAGCATCCAGCATACGAATGCGCGGCTGTCGTTCGGCTGGCTCGGCGAGCGCCTGCTCGTGAGCCCGACCTTCCACCGGCGCCACCACGCGGTCGGCTACGGTCACGAAGGCACCAAGTACGGCTGCAACTTCGGCGTGCTGTTCCCGTGGTGGGACATGATGTTCGGCACCGCGTCGTGGAACCGCACGGTCGAGCCGACCGGCATCCGCGAGCAGGTCGAAGGCGTGTCCTACGGCGAAGGCTTCTGGGCGCAGCACGGCCTCGCGTTCGTGCGGATCTTCCGGCGCCTCTTTCCCGCGAAGCGCGGCGCGGCGTCGGCCTGAGCGCGTCACTTTCCCGTTGAACGGCTTTCCCGCACGGCCCGCATGCGCTTTGGCGCCTGCGGGCCGTGTGGTTTATCCTTTTCCCGTTTTTCATCGTCGATACAGGTTCGCATGAACGACTTGCTGCGCTCCTTCGTCCGGGCGTTCGCCAGCGCGCTGCACCCGCGCATGCTGTGGCTCACCCTGATGCCGTTCGTCGTCTCCGCGCTGCTGTGGGGCGTCGTGCTGTGGTTCTCGTGGCAGACGCTGATCGACGCCGCGCGCGGCGCGCTCGACGGCTTCGTGCTGACCGCGGCGCTGTACCGCGCGTTCGACGCGCTCGGGATGTCGCAGCTGCATGCGGTCGTCGCGCCGTTCGTCGTCGTGTCGCTCGCGATTCCGCTGATCGTGCTGACCGTGCTGCTGCTGATCGCGACGATCTCGATGCCGGTCGTGATCAGGCACCTGTCCAACCGGCAGTTCGCCGCGCTGGAGGCGAAGCGGGGCGGCACGTTCTTCGGCAGCGTGTTCAATTCGCTCGGCGCGGCGATCGTGGGCGTCGTGCTGCTCGTCGTCACGATTCCGCTGTGGCTGATCCCGCCGTTCTTCGCGTTGTTGCCGCCGGTGATCTGGGGCTGGCTCACGTACCGCGTGATGACCTACGACGCGCTCGCGCAGCACGCGAGCCGCGACGAACGCCGCGCGCTCGTGCGCCAGCATCGCTGGCCGCTGATCGGCATCGGCGTCGCGACCGGGCTGCTCGGCACCGTGCCGACCTTCGTGTGGGTGTCGTCGGTCTGGATGATGGTGCTGTTTCCGTTCGTGGCGGCGGCCATGATCTGGGTTTACGCTTTCATCCTCGTCTTCTCGGCGCTGTGGTTCGGGCACTATTGCCTGCGCGCGCTGGACGACCTGCGTGCGAGTTCGCGCGCCACCGCAATCGACATGGGGCAGGCATGAGCATCGGCATCATCATCATCGGCGACGAAATCCTTTCGGGCCGCCGGCAGGACAAGCATCTGGCGAAGGTCATCGAACTGCTCGGCGCGCGCGGCCTCGCGCTCGACTGGGCCGAATACGTCGGCGACGATCCGGCGCGGATCACCGCGACGCTCGCGCGCGCGATCGCGTCGGGCGACATCGTGTTCTCCACGGGCGGGATCGGCGCGACGCCGGACGACCACACGCGCCAGTGCGCGGCCGCCGCGCTCGGCGTGCCGCTCGTGCTGCATCCGGAAGCGAAGGCGCTGATCTCGGAGCGCATTCGCGAGACGCACACCGATGCGGCCACGCCGGTCGACTTCGAATCGCCGGAAAACCAGCATCGCTTCAACATGGGCGTGTTCCCGGCGGGCGCGACGATCATCCCGAACGGCTATAACCGGATTCCCGGTTTCTCGGTCGGCGATCTCCATTTTGTGCCGGGCTTCCCGGTGATGGCGTGGCCGATGATCGAATGGGTGCTCGACACGAAGTACCGGCATCTCCATCACGCGACGCCGCACGCGGAGCGCTCGCTGTACGTGTTCGAACTGCCGGAGTCGACGCTCACGCCGCTGATGGAGAAGATCGAGCGCGATTTCCCGAGCGTGCGCGTGTTCAGCCTGCCGAGCGTCGGCGATGCCGAGCGCGGCGGGATCTATGCGCGCCGGCATATCGACCTCGGCGTGAAGGGCGAGCCGGAGGCGGTCGCGGCCGCGTTCGTGAAGCTGCGCGAAGGCGTGCACCTGCTCGGCGGCGACGTGGTCGAACCGGAGGCGCCGCGCGCCTGAAGGCCTGAAGGCCGCGCGCGGCGATCGCGCATGCGGGCCGTGGCACGGCCCCGCAAAAACCACGGGCCGCGCAACGCGGCCCGTCATCGGGATGTCATCGCCCGGCTCGACGATGTGGCAGTCGGGCGTGCCTGGGCGGATGCGCCGTCAGGCGCCGATCCACGGCAGTTTCCGGAAGCACCAGCCGTCGACCGTCTTGCGGTGGCCTTCGGCATCCTTGCCGCCCTCGAAGCCTTCGAGCAGGTCGAAGGCCTTCGTGAAGCCGGCCTGCGTCGACGCGACCGCGGCGAGCTTCGAACGCGCGGCGCTGCGGCACAGGAACAGGATCGGCGTATCGGCCGGGAGGGCCGCTTTCAGTTGATCGATGAATTCGGCGTTCGGCACGCCGCCCGGATAGCGCGTCCATTCGAGGTGCAGGTACTGGCCGTCGCCGACGAGCGGGCGGCCGATCCAGTCGAGCTCGGCGCGGGTGCGCACGTCGACGAGGCGTGCCGACGGGTCGAGCTGCAGCAGTTCGAATGCCTCGGCCGGCAGCAGGGCGCCGGCATAGTTGAGCGCGCCTTGGGCGCGGCGTTCTTCGGCCTTCGCGTAAAGCTGGTCGAGCGTACTCATGGCAGGAGGTCTCCGTATCGGTCAAACGAACATTCTAGCGCGGCGCCGCCGCGCCGATGTCCGCGTGCCCGGTGGCGCATGCACCGCCCACGCGCTCACCAAAAGAGTGCAGAATGGCACGAATGCACCAAAAAGATTCGTCGACGCCGTCGCCTCCCCGGGATTGCACCGTTGCGGTGCGGGGGCGCCGCCGCCGGTGCGGGGCCCGGCCCCGGAATCGCGCAGCCGGGCCCCGCTACGGCGCGGGTCGGCGTGATTCGCGTCGGTTTTGCGATGGTTGGCACGGAAGCTGCTATATAGAATTCGGTCGACCCGGGGCACGCTGCGCCAAAGCCAGACTCCGGGCAGCTCGATAAACGAGGCGGTTCCCAGTCCGCCGGAATTGTTCAATCAGGAGAAGAGGTTATGAGTAAAACCGTCGCCGACGTCATGCAGCTCGTGAAGGACGAGGACGTCAAGTTTGTCGATTTCCGCTTCACGGATACGCGCGGCAAGGAACAGCACGTGTCGGTGCCGGTTTCGGCGTTTGACGAAGACAAGTTCGAAAGCGGCCATGCATTCGACGGCTCGTCGATCGCCGGCTGGAAGGGCATCGAGGCGTCGGACATGCTGCTCATGCCGGACCCGAGCGCCGCATTCGTCGACCCGTTCTATGAAGAGTCGACCCTCGTGCTGACCTGCGACGTGGTCGAGCCGGCCGACGGCAAGGGCTACGAGCGCGACCCGCGTTCGCTCGCGAAGCGCGGCGAAGCGTACCTGAAGAGCACGGGCATCGGCGACACCGCCTACTTCGGTCCGGAACCGGAATTCTTCATTTTCGACTCGGTCCAGTGGAACACGGACATGTCGGGCTGCTTCGTGAAGATCAACTCGGAAGAAGCACCGTGGTCGTCGGCCAAGGAATTCGAAGGCGGCAACACGGGCCACCGTCCGGGCACGAAGGGCGGCTACTTCCCGGTCGCGCCGGTCGACACGTTCCAGGACATGCGTTCGGAAATGTGCCTGCTGCTCGAACAGCTCGGCATCCCGGTCGAAGTGCACCACCACGAAGTGGCGGGCCAGGGCCAGAACGAAATCGGCACGAAGTTCTCGACGCTGGTTCAGCGCGCCGACTGGACGCAATGGTCGAAGTACATCATCCACAACGTCGCGCACTCGTACGGCAAGACGGCGACGTTCATGCCGAAGCCGGTCGTCGGCGACAACGGTTCGGGCATGCACGTTCACCAGTCGATCTGGAAGGACGGCCAGAACCTGTTCGCGGGTAACGGCTACGCGGGCCTGTCGGAACTGGCGCTGTTCTACATCGGCGGCATCATCAAGCACGCCCGTGCGCTGAACGCGATCACGAACCCGACGACGAACTCGTACAAGCGTCTGGTCCCGCACTTCGAAGCACCGGTCAAGCTCGCGTACTCGGCGCGCAACCGTTCGGCATCGATCCGCATTCCGCACGTGTCGAACCCGAAGGGTCGCCGTATCGAAACGCGCTTCCCGGATCCGATGGCGAACCCGTACCTGTGCTTCACGGCGCTGATGATGGCCGGCCTCGACGGGATCCAGAACAAGATCCATCCGGGCGAAGCCGCCGACAAGAACCTGTACGACCTGCCGCCGGAAGAGGACGCAAAGATCCCGACCGTCTGCGCAGGCCTCGACCAGGCACTGGAAGCGCTCGACAAGGATCGCGAGTTCCTGACGCGCGGTGGCGTGTTCACCGACGGCATGATCGATGCGTACCTCGCGCTGAAGGAGCAGGAGCTGGCGAAGTTCCGCATGACGACGCATCCGATCGAGTTCGAGATGTACTACTCGCTGTAATCGGCGATGGCGCTTCGATTCAGCGCCGTCATGCCGGTTCGTTCCCGTCGCGTGGCCTGCGGCGGGAACCGCGGAGTCTGAAGGGGGACGGCGTCCAGCCGTCCCTTTTTTGTTCCGAAAATTTCCAATTTCCGACCCGGTAACGCGCGACGACACGCACGATGGCTCTGAAGAATCTCATCAAGGCGAAGACGGGGCAGCCCGAGCGACTGACGGAAGACGAGCGGCTCGCGCGCTCGGGCCTGCTTGCGGGGCTGGAAGCGCTGCCGACGGCCGTGATCGTGCTCGACCGCAAGACGCTGCGGGTCGCGTTCGCGAACCCGTCCGCGGAGGCGATGCTCGACATCTCGCGCCGGCAGCTCGCGCAGCGGCCGTGGGGCGAGATTTTCCCCAATGCGAACGAACTCGCGTCGACGATCACCGCGATCGGCCAGGAGCGCTTTCACGCGACGCATCTCGATACCGTGCTCGACCGGCCCGGCCGCGAGCCGCTGCACGTGCATGCGATCGTCGGCTTCCTCGAGACCGTGCCCGATTTCGTGCTCGTCGAGCTGTTCGAGAACGAACGGCAGTCGCGCACCGATCGCGAGGAGCGCATCCACGACCTGACCGCGGTCAACAAGCAACTGATCCGCAACCTCGCGCACGAGATCAAGAACCCGCTCGGCGGCATTCGCGGTGCAGCCCAGCTGCTCGAATTCGAACTGAGCGGGCGCGAGCGCGGCGAGTTGCGCGAATACACGCAGGTGATCATCAAGGAGTCCGACCGCCTGCAGACGCTCGTCGACCGGTTGCTGGAGCCGCATCGGCATCCGCACATCGTCGGCGACGTGAACATTCATGAAGTATGCGAACGCGTGCGCGCGGTGATGCTCGCGGAATTTCCGCGCGGGCTCACCATCGAGCGCGACTACGACGTGAGCGTGCCGGACTTGCGCGGCGACAAGGAGCAGCTGATCCAGGCGCTGCTGAACATCGTGCGCAACGCGGCGCAGGCGCTGCGCGAGCGGATCGCGCAGGGCGACGCGAAGATCGAGCTGCGCACGCGTATCGCACGCAAGGTGACGATCGCGAAGCGCCTGTACAGGCTGGCACTGGACTTGCACGTGGTCGACAACGGGCCCGGCATTCCGGAGGAGATCCGCGACCGGATCTTCTACCCGCTCGTGTCCGGGCGCGACGACGGCAGCGGCCTCGGCCTCACGCTCGCGCAGACGTTCGTGCAGCAGCACGACGGGATGATCGAGGTCGAGAGCCGGCCCGGTCGTACCGAATTTCAGATCCTGCTGCCGCTCGATCATTGAGCGGCGGCATGGCGATTCACCGGATTCACCCATACCTGACCGACCTATGAAGCCGATCTGGATAGTAGACGACGATCAATCGATCCGCTGGGTGCTCGAAAAGGCACTCGCCCGGGACAGCTTCGCGACGAAGAGCTTCGCGAACGTGCGCGACGCGCTGGCCGCGCTCGACCACGAGACGCCGCAGGTGCTCGTGTCCGACATCCGGATGCCGGGCGGCTCCGGCCTCGAGCTGTTGCAGGCGATGCACGAGCGCCTGCCGGGCCTGCCCGTCATCATCATGACGGCGTTCTCCGATCTCGACAGCGCCGTCGCGGCGTTTCAGGGCGGCGCGTTCGAATATCTCGCGAAGCCGTTCGACGTCGACAAGGCGGTCGAGCTGATTCGCCGCGCGGTCGAGGAGAGCCTGCGCGGCGGCGCGCCGCAGGACGAGCGTGTGGCCGAAGCGCCCGAGATGCTCGGCCAGGCGCCCGCGATGCAGGACATGTTCCGCGCGATCGGCCGCCTGTCGCACTCGGCCGCGACCGTGCTGATCACCGGCGAGTCTGGCACCGGCAAGGAGCTCGTCGCGCGGGCGCTGCACCGTCACAGCCCGCGGGCCAACGGGCCGTTCATCGCACTGAACACCGCGGCGATTCCGAAGGACCTGCTCGAATCCGAACTGTTCGGCCACGAGCGCGGCGCGTTCACCGGCGCGCAGACGACGCGCCAGGGCCGCTTCGAGCAGGCCGAGAACGGCACGCTGTTCCTCGACGAAATCGGCGACATGCCGTTCGACCTGCAGACGCGCCTGTTGCGCGTGCTGTCGGACGGCCAGTTC
Source organism: Burkholderia sp. Bp9015 (assembly GCF_003853505.1). NCBI lineage: Bacteria > Pseudomonadati > Pseudomonadota > Betaproteobacteria > Burkholderiales > Burkholderiaceae > Burkholderia > Burkholderia sp. Bp9015. Next base: position 102,525 of record NZ_QTPZ01000023.1, on the reverse strand, counting down.
TATCGGGTCGGCGGCCACAACCCGCTGCGCGCGAACGTGCGCGTGATCGCCGCGACGCACCAGAATCTCGAGTCGCGCGTGCGGCAGGGGCTGTTCCGCGAGGACCTTTACCACCGGCTCAACGTGATCCGGCTGCGGCTGCCGCCGCTGCGCGAACGCAGCGAGGACATCGCGCTGCTCACGCGCCACTTCCTGCAGAAGAGCGCGCGCGATCTCGGCGTCGAGCCGAAGCGCGTGTCCGACGAAGCGCTCGCGTATCTGACGTCGCTCACGTTTCCGGGCAACGTGCGTCAGCTCGAGAATCTCGCGAACTGGCTGACCGTGATGGCGCCCGCGCAGACGGTCGAGATCAAGGACCTGCCGCCCGACCTCGTGCCGGCAGGCGCGCCGGTGACGGCGACGGCCGACGGCGTGGATGCGCACGCCGGCACCGGCATGGGCGGTGGCGACATCGCGCGCGTGCAGCCGGCGGCGGGAGCGCCGTTGACGGCAGCCCCCGTCGCGGCCGCGCCGAATGGCGCACCGGCCGGCTATCCGATGTGGGAAAGCGGGCTGCGCACGGAAGTCGCGCGGCTGTTGCGCGAGAATTCGGCCGACGTGATGGACGAGCTCGCGCGCCGCTTCGAGGCGGCCGTGATCCGCGAGGCGCTCGATTTCACGCGCGGCCGCAAGGTCGAGGCGGCAGAGCGGCTCGGCATCGGCCGCAACACGATCACGCGCAAGATCCAGGAACTGCATCTGGAGCCGTAAAGCCTCTGTCGCGGCATGCGCGTGCGTCGCGCATGCCGCGATCGGACATAATCGCGGTTTGCCGTCACGTGCGCTCCCGTCATGTCCGATTCCTTCCGCTGGCCCACCGGGGCCGATCCCTTCCGTTTTCTCGAAGCGCTCGACAGCAAGCGTGCCCGTGCGTGGGTCGACGAGCAGAACGCGCGCACACGGGTCGCGCTGCGCGACGACGATGCGTATCGCGCGTTGACCGCGCGGCTCGCGCAGGCGTATCTGCCGCGCGAACGCCCGGTGATTCCGACCCGCTGGCGCGACTGGGCGTACGACCTGTGGCAGGACGATCTCCATCCGAAGGGACTGTGGCGCCGCGCGCGCTGGGACGACTGGCGCGCGGGCCGGCCCGAGTGGGAAACGCTGCTCGACGTCGACGCGCTCGGCGCGCAAGAGGGCGAGTCGTGGGTGTTCGAGCAGGACGCGATCCTGTACCCGGACGGCGACCGCGCGCTGCTGTCGTTGTCGCCGGGCGGCGCCGACGCGGTCGTCGTGCGCGAATTCGACCTCGTGCAGCGCCGTTTCGTCGACGGCGGCTTCACGATCGACGTGCCCGGGAATCACACGATAGGCTGGATCGACCGCGATACCGTCTACGTGAGCTGGGATCGCGGCGAGGCGCATGCGACCGCCGCCGGCTATCCGTACGAAGCGCGCCGCTGGGTACGCGGCACGCCGCTCGCCGATGCGCCGGTGGTGTTCCGCGGCGAACCCGACGACATCAGCGCGGGCGCGGGGTTCGATCCGATCGACGGCCGCCACGTCGCGTGGCGCAGCGTCGATTTCTTCGACGCGCATGCATACCGGCTGACCGACGCGGGCGAGTGGGCGCGCTACGACGTGCCGACGCACGTCGAGGTCGGTTTCTGGGAAGGTTGGCTGATGCTGGAGCCGCGGCTCGACTGGGACTGCGGCGGCGTGCGTCACGCGGGCGGCTCGCTGCTCGCGATCCGCGAGCAGGCGTTCCTCGCCGGGTCGCACGAACTCACGACGCTGTTCGAGCCGCGACCGACGACGTCCGCGTGCACGTGGACGCACACGAGCACGATGCTGATCGCGAGCTGGCTCGACGACGTGCACAACCGCACGATGCTGTGGCAGCCGCGCCAGGGTGAGGACGGCGCGTGGACGTGGCACGCGCGGCCGTTCGAATGGCCGGGCGACGCGCAGATCGACGTCGAGCCGGTCGAGTCGACGCTGAACGACGACGTGTACGTGGACGTCGACACCTATCTCGATCCGCCCGAATGCTGGCTCGCCGATCTGGCCGACCGCGCGGTCGATGCGCCGTCGCGTCGCGTGCTGCTCGACCGGCCGCCGGTGCGATTCGATGCGGCCGGGCTCGTCGTGCGTCGCGCGAATGCCCGCTCGCGCGACGGCACGGCCGTGCCGTACACGCTGATCGGGCCGCGTGATGCGCTCGATGGCCTGGCGCATCCCGACGGCAGCGCCCGCGTCGCGCGGCCGTGCCTGCTGTCAGGCTATGGCGGCTTCGCGATTCCGAACCTGCCGGGCTACAGCGATGCACTCGGCATCGCATGGCTCGAACGCGGCGGCGTCGCGGCGTTTGCGCACATCCGCGGCGGCGGCGAATTCGGACCGGGCTGGCACGTCGACGCGCAACGCGAGCATCGGCAGCGCTCGTTCGACGACTTCATCGCGGTGGCCGAGGACCTGATCCGCACCGGCGTGACGACGGCCGCGCAACTCGGCATCGAGGGTGGCAGCAACGGCGGGCTGCTGGTCGGCGCATGCATGGTGCAGCGCCCGGAACTGTTCGGCGCGGTGCTGTGCCGCGTGCCGTTGCTCGACATGCGGCGCTATCCGAAGCTGCACGCGGGCGCCGCATGGCTCGACGAGTACGGCGATCCGGACGATGCGCGCGAGGGCGCGGCGCTCGCCGCCTACTCGCCGTATCACCGCGTGCGCGAAGGCGTTGCGTATCCGCCGCTGCTGCTGACGACGTCGACCCGCGACGACCGCGTGCATCCCGCGCATGCGCGCAAGATGGCCGCGCGCATGCATGCGCTCGGACACGAACGGGTGTGGTACTGGGAGAACACCGACGGCGGCCACGGCAGCGCCGACGATCTGGAGCGTGCCGAATCCGATGCGGCGGAATTCGGCTTCCTGTGGGCGCATCTCGGGCCCGCGCCCGCGCGCGCTTGAGCGCAGGCGCGAGCGGGCAGGGCGTTCAACTGACGACCGCGATCACGGGCGTGTGGTCGGACGGCTGTTCCCACGTGCGCGGCACGCGATCGACCTCGCACGACGTGCAGGTTTCGGCGAGTGCCGGCGACAGCAGGATGTGGTCGATGCGCAGCCCCGCGTTGCGGCGGAACGCGAACATCCGGTAGTCCCACCACGTGAAGGTCTTCTCGGGCTGCTCGAAGCGGCGGAACGCATCGACGAAGCCGAGTTCGATCAGTTTCGCGAAATGCGCGCGCTCCTGCGGCGACACGAGGTTCTGGCCTTCCCATTTCGCCGGGTCGTGCACGTCGCGATCTTCCGGCGCGATGTTGTAGTCGCCGAGCAGCGCGAGCTTCGGGTAGCGCTGCATCTCGGTGCCCAGCCACGCCTGCAGCGCGTCGAGCCACTGCATCTTGTAGACGAACTTGTCGGAGTCGGGTGCCTGGCCGTTCGGGAAATACGCAGACACGATGCGCACGCCTTCGACCGTCACGGCGATCACGCGCTGCTGTGCGTCGTCGAAGCCGGGGATGTTGCGCACGACGTCCGATTCGTCGACGGCGAGCGTGTCGCGCGCGAGGATCGCGACGCCGTTGTAGGTCTTCTGGCCCGCGAACCAGCTGCGGTAGCCGATCGCTTCGAGATCGGCGCGCGGATATTTCTCGTCCGGCAGCTTCAGTTCCTGCAGGCACAGCACGTCGGCTCCGCTTTGCGCGAGCCAGTCGAGCACGTGCTGCTTGCGGACGTTGAGCGAGTTGACGTTCCAGGTGGCGATTTTCATGAACGGGAATGCGTGCGGGGGTGAATGCGAAGGACGCCATCTTACCGCGAGCACGGGGCGCGAACGCGCGCGACACACGACGTGAAGCCGGTGCCGTGCGTGTCGATATCGACGGCCTGCGAAGAATTTGTGACAAAAGTATTGACGTGAGTGCTTCATCACCCTATAATTTATTTCTCTGACGCGGGGTGGAGCAGTCTGGCAGCTCGTCGGGCTCATAACCCGAAGGTCGTAGGTTCAAATCCTACCCCCGCAACCAAGCACACCAGGCGATGTGCAGCGCAAGTGACCGATGCGCGCTTCGTCGACAGGAACCCGGCCCCGTGCCGGGTTTTTTGTTTTCAGCCCGCCGCCCACTCGACCGCCGCCTTTGCATGCAGCGCGGTCGTATCGAACACCGGCAGCGGCGCGTCGTCCGCGCCGATCAGCAGCGTGATTTCCGTACAGCCGAGTATCACAGCCTGTGCGCCGCGTTTCGCCAGTTCCCCGATGATCGACACGTAGGTCGCACGCGACCCGGCATCGATCACGCCGTGACACAGCTCGTCGTAGATGATCCGGTGCACGTCGTTGCGTGCGGATTCGTCCGGCACCAGCACGTCGAGGCCGAACTTGTCGCGCAGGCGCTCCGCATAGAACGGCAGCTCCATCGTGTAGCGCGTGCCGAGCAGCGCGACGCGCTCGACGCCGGCGGCGCGCAGCGCGGTGCCGGTCGGATCGGCGATGTGCAGGAACGGCAGCGATACGGCAGCCTCGATCGCGCCGTGCACGCGGTGCATCGTGTTGGTCGTCAGCACGACGAGATCGGCGCCGGCCGCTTCGAGCCGACGCGCGGCATCGGCCATCCGTTCGCCGAGCGCGGCCCAGTCCTGCGCGCGCTGCAGCGCTTCGATCTCCGCGAAATCCACCGTGACCAGCACGCTCTTCGCGTTGTGATGGCCGCCGTGCAGCGCCTTCGAATGGCGATTGATCATCCGGTAGTACTCGGCCGACGATTCCCAGCTCATTCCGCCGATGAGTCCGATCGTTTTCATCCGTCACCTGTGCGTTTCATATGTCGTGGCAGACGAGTATAGGGGGCGGCCCGGGCGCGCGGCGGTACGATCCGCGCGAAGCGGACCGGTACGGCATTGCCGGTCGGGGGTGGCCGGCGAGCGGGTGGAGGCGATCCGAGGCGTTCCGGCTGCGCCGGGCGTCGGCCGTCGGCCGAACGCGGCAGCACGCGACAGTTGAAACGGCCACTGTGTTTTTGTACAGTATCGGCACCGTGAATCCGACCATCATCCCGCCTGCCGATCCGCGCGGGTCGCCGCCCGGCGACGCGCCGTCGCGCGTGCGCAAGATCATCCACTGCGACTGCGACTGCTTTTACGCGTCGGTCGAGATGCGCGACGACCCGTCGCTGCGCAACCGGCCGCTCGCCGTCGGCGGCCGGCCCGACCAGCGCGGCGTGATCGCGACCTGCAACTACGAGGCGCGGCGCTACGGCGTGCATTCCGCGATGTCGTCGGCGCTCGCGATGCGCAAGTGTCCGGACCTGCTGATCCTGCCGTCCGCGATGGACAAATACCGTGCGGCGTCGCGGCAGATCATGGCGATCTATCGCGACTACACGCACGACGTCGAGCCGCTGTCGCTCGACGAGGCGTACCTCGACGTCAGCGGTTCGCAGCTGTGCCAGGGCAGCGCTACGCTGATTGCGCGGGAGATTCGCCAGCGCGTGTACGACACGGTCGGCGTGACGGTGTCGGCGGGTGTCGCGCCGAACAAGTTCATCGCGAAGATCGCGTCCGACTGGAACAAGCCCGACGGTCTGTTCGTCGTGCGGCCGCACGAGGTCGATGCGTTCGTCGCGGCGCTACCGGTGCGCAAGCTGCACGGCGTCGGCCAGGTGACGGCCGCGCGGCTCGACCGGCTGGGCATCCAGACCTGCGCGCAGTTGCGCGGCTGGTCGCTGATCGACCTGCATCGCGAGTTCGGTGCGTTCGGCCGGCGGCTGTACCAGCTGGCGCGCGGCATCGACGAGCGGCCGGTGCGGGCCGACCAGGAGCGCAAGTCGGTCAGCGTCGAGACGACCTACGTGACCGACCTGACGACGCTCGAGCAATGCGCGGACGAGATCCGCCGCCTCGTCGTGCAGCTCGACGCGCGCATCGCACGCGCGGGCGCGGCCCGCACGATCCGCAAGCTGTACGTAAAGATCCGCTTCGCCGATTTCCAGCGTACGACGGTCGAGTGCGTGGCCGACGCGACGAACGCGCAGACGGCCGTCACGCTGCTCGCGAAGGGGCTGCAACGGCGCGCGCAGGCCGTGCGGTTGCTCGGCGTGGGCGTGCGCATCGACGAGGACACGGCCGAGCGTCACGGGCAGTTTTCGCTGTTCGATGACGATGCGGACGAGGGGGCTGATACTGACGGCGCTGCCGCTGCCGCTGCCGCTGCCGCTGCCGCTGCCGCTGCCGCTGCCGCTGCCAACGCCAACGCCAACGCCAACGCCAACGCCAACGCGGAAACCGACGCAATCGACCCGAACGACCCGAACGACCCGAACGACCCGAACGAGGCGAACGCCGACAACGCCGCCAACGACAAAACCTCCGCGCCATGAAAAAAGGCACCGCCGCAGCGGTGCCTTTCGACGCAGCCGGACAAGCCGGACAGCGCGCGCTCAGTGCGCGGGCGAGGCCATCCCGTTGTGACGCAGCAGCGCGTCGATTTCCGGCTCGCGGCCGCGGAACGCCTTGAACGAATCCATCGCCGGCCGGCTGCCGCCGACTTCGAGGATTTCGCGGCGATAGCGCGTGCCGGTCGCCGCGTCGAGCACGCTGCCGCTGGCGGCGGCCGCTTCCTCGAACGCCGCGTACGCGTCGGCCGACAGCACCTCGGCCCACTTGTAGCTGTAGTAGCCGGCCGCATAGCCGCCCGCGAAGATGTGGCTGAACGTGTTCGGCCAGCGCGAGAACGCGGCCTGCGGGATCACGTGGTAGCGCTCGTTGATCTCGCGCGCGAACGCATTCACGCCGGTCGTGCCGGACGGGTCGAAGTCGACGTGCAGCAGCATGTCGAACATCGAGAACACGATCTGGCGCAGCGTGCCGAGGCCGCTCTGGAAGTTCTTCGCGGCGATCATCTTGTCGAACAGCTCGCGCGGCAGCGCGGCGCCCGTATCGACGTGCGACGACATCGACGACAGCACGTCCCATTCCCAGCAGAAGTTTTCCATGAACTGCGACGGCAGCTCGACCGCATCCCATTCGACGCCGTTGATGCCCGACACGCCGAGCTCGTCGACGCGCGTGAGCATGTGATGCAGCCCGTGGCCGAATTCATGGAACAGCGTGATGACCTCGTCATGCGTGAAGCAGGCGGGCTTGCCGCCGACGGGTGCCGAGAAGTTGCAGGTCAGGTACGCGACCGGCGTCTGCACGGTGTCGCCGCGCTTGGCGCGCGCACGCGCATCGTCCATCCACGCGCCGCCGCGCTTGCCTTCGCGTGCGTACAGGTCGAGATAGAACTGCGCGACGAGCGAGCCGTCGCGGTTCTCCACGCGGAAGAAGCGCACGTCCTTGTGCCACACCGGTGCGTCGTCCGGCTTGATCCGCACGCCGAACAGCGTTTCGGTGACGTTGAACAGGCCCTTCAGCACGGCCGGTTCCGGGAAGTACTGCTTGACCTCGTTTTCCGAGAACGCGTAGCGCTGCTGACGCAGCCGCTCGGCCGCGAACGCGACGTCCCACGGAGCGAGCTCGGTCAGGCCGAGTTCCTTCGCGGCGAACGCGCGCAGTTCGTCCCAGTCCTTGTCCGCGTGCGGACGCGCGCGCGTCGCGAGATCCTCGAGGAACGCGATCACCTGTTGCGGCGATTCGGCCATCTTCGGCGCGAGCGATACTTCGGCGAAGTTGCGGTAGCCGAGCATCTGCGCCTCTTCGCGGCGCAGCTTAAGCTCGTCCGCGACGATCGCCGTGTTGTCCCACTCGGCCTTGCCGCCGCCGTATTGCGGCCCGAGTTCGGACGCGCGCGTCGCATACGCGCGGTACAGCGTCTCGCGCATCGCACGGTTCTCGGCGTACTGCAGCACCGGGAAGTAGGACGGAAAGTGCAGCGTGAACTTCCAGCCTTCCTTGCCTTCCTTCTGCGCGGCCTCGCGGGCCGCTTCGATCGCATCGCCCGGCAGGCCGGCCAGCTCGGCCTCGTCCTGCGCGAAATACGCATACGCGTTGGTCGCGTCGAGCACGTGGTCGGAGAATGCCTTCGACAGCGCGGCCTGCTGCTCCTGCAATTCCGCGAAACGCGGCTTCTGATCCTCGGGCAGCTCGGCGCCCGACAGGCGGAAATCGCGCAGGGCGTTGTCGAGGATCTTCTTGCGCTCGGCGGACAGCGTCGCGTATTCGGCGCTCGCTGCGATCGCCTTGTACTTCTCGTACAGCGCGAGGTTCTGGCCGACGCTCGACCAGAATTCGGTCACGCGCGGCAGGTTTTCGCCGTACGCGGCGCGCAGCTCCGGCGTATCGGCGACCGCGTTCAGGTGGCCGACGACGCCCCATGCGCGCCCGAGCGGCTCCGTCGCCTGCTCGACCGTCTCGACGATCGCGGCCCAGGTCGCCGGCGTCGCGGGTGCGCTCGCCGTGTCGACCGCGCGGTTGGCGGCATCGAGCAGCGTGTCGAGCGCGGGCGTCACGTGTTCCGGACGAATCTCGCCGAAGCGGGGCAGGCCGGAGAAATCGAGGAGCGGATTGGTATTGGCGCTGGCGGACATTAAGACTCCCTGTCTGTTGCCGGATGAACCGGGGTGAAAAGGGTGAGGCGCGATGCGGCGGCGCCCGATATCGACATTATTGGGGCGCAACGCGCGCTTTCCAATCGTTAGTTTCTAACGAGGCGATTGACGGAGCGCGACGCGGAGCCGGAAAGGGTCGAAAGGGGCGGAATGAAGCGGAGCGCGGCAGTGTGGCAGGGCGCTGACGCGGCCGCGGCGGGCGGCCGGCGGGACGCCGGCGCACGCATGCGCGCCGGCTGGACGGGCGAGAGGGTCGAAGGCGCTCAGGCGGCCGCGGCGGCGCGCTCGGCGGCTTCGATCGTGTTGATCAGCAGCATCGTGATGGTCATCGGGCCGACGCCGCCCGGCACCGGCGTGATGTGGCCGGCGACTTCCTTCACGCCGGCGAAGTCGACGTCGCCGCACAGCTTGCCCGCGTCGTCGCGGTTCATGCCGACGTCGATCACCGTCGCACCCGGCTTGACCATGTCGGCCGTCAGGATGTTGCGCTTGCCGACCGCGGCGACCACGACGTCGGCCTGGCGCGTGTGCGCGGCGAGGTCGCGCGTCTTGCTGTGGCAGATCGTCACGGTCGCGCCGGCTTCGAGCAGCAGCATCGCCATCGGCTTGCCGACGATGTTCGAGCGGCCGATCACGACGGCGTTGGCGCCTTGCAGCGGGATGCCGTGCGCTTCGAACATCTTCATCACGCCGTACGGCGTGCACGGGCGGAACAGCGGCTTGCCCGTCATCAGTGCGCCGGCGTTCGCGACGTGGAAACCGTCGACGTCCTTCTCCGGCGCGATCGCCTCGATCACCTTGTGGCTATCGATGTGCGCGGGCAGCGGCAGCTGGACCAGGATGCCGTGGATCTTCGGGTCGCGGTTCAGTTCGTCGATGCGCGCGAGCAGGTCGGCTTCCGACAGCGTGTCGGGGTACGCATCCTTCAGCGAGAAGAAGCCGTTGTCCTCGCACGCCTTGATCTTGTTGCGCACGTAGACTTCGCTCGCCGGGTTGGCGCCGACGAGGATCACCGCGAGGCCGGGCTGGTGGCCGCGTGCGGTCAGGGCGGCGGCGCGTTCGGCGGCCTGCGCGCGCAAGGTCTTCGAGAGGGCGTTGCCGTCGATGAGGAGGGCTGTCATGGTGGTGGTCCTGCCGGGAAGTTGGAATGCGGGCGTACGGCGCGCGAAACGCCGCAGCAAAACACGGAATTATACCGGTCGCCTGCCGTCGTCCGACAGCGAATACAAGGAAAGCGTCATGGCGGCGGTGCCGGCGCCCCGGGAGGCGGCGCCGTGCCGTGCCGCGCGAGTGGGCCGCATCGCGCGGCGCGGCGGTGCGGCCGGCCGGGCAGGCGCCCGGCGGCCGCGCGCAACGTTCAGGCCTGCTTCTTCGACAGCGCGAGGCGCAGCAGATCGGCGACCGTGTTGACGTTGAGCTTTTCCATGATGTTCGCGCGGTGCGCTTCGACCGTCTTGATGCTGATCCCGAGATCGTCGGCGATCTGCTTGTTCAGGCGGCCGGCGATGATCCGCTCGAGCACCTGCTGCTCGCGCGCGGTCAGCTTCGACAGGCGCTCGCTCGCGGCGCGCTGTTCCTGGACGCTCTTGCTTTCGCTTCGGGCCTTGTCGAGCATCCGCTCGACGAGCTTGCGCAGCTCGGCCTCGTCGAACGGTTTCTCGATAAAGTCCATCGCACCCTTTTTCATCGTCGACACGGCCATCGGCACGTCGCCGTGGCCCGTGACGAAGATGATCGGCAGCGCGGCGTTGTCGGCGATCAGGCGCTCCTGCAGCTCGAGGCCGCTCATGCCTGACATCCGCACGTCGAGGATCAGGCAGGCGATCTGGCCGGCCTGCTGCGCCGGCTGGTACGCATCGAGGAACTGCTCGGCGCTCGAGAAACATTGCACGCGATAGCCGTTCGCCTCCAGCAGCCAGCGCAGCGAGTCCCGTACGGCCTCGTCGTCGTCGACGACGAAGACAGTTTCCTGAGTGGTGGTGACAGGGCTATTCATAGTTCTCCCGTAACGGTATGTGATGCCGATGCCTCGCGCCCCCCTTGGCCGAGATCAGCGGGTTCCCCAATGGGCAGGCTGCAGTGGAATGTCGCGCCGGAAATGCGGCCGTCCGGTTCGACATTGTTGACCACCCACAGACGCCCCCGATGCGATTCGATGATCGAACGGCAGATGTTCAGCCCCATGCCCATGCCGTCGGACTTGGTGCTGTAAAACGGTTCGAACAGGCGTTCGGCGGTCGCTTCGTCGACGCCCGGACCCTGGTCGATCACGCGGACGTCGACGAAACCCGCGTCGATGTCGGCGACGACGCGGATCACGCCGTCCGCCGACGCCGGCTTCACGTCGGCCATCGCCTCGGCCGCGTTCTTCATCAGGTTCACGAGCACCTGCTCGATCAGCACGGGGTCGACATAAATAATAGGCATTCTTGCGAGGATTTCCGTGACGATCCGGATCCTGCGCTTCCTGGCCTCGATTTCGGCGAGCCCGACTGCGTCGGCGACGATGTCCGCGACCCGCGCCGGCTGGCGCTTCGGCTCGCTGCGCTTCACGAATTCGCGGATCCGCTTGACGATCATCCCCGCGCGCAGCGCCTGCTGCGCGGTCTTTTCCAGCGCGGGCTGCAGCGTCTCGGGCGTGCCGCGGCCGCTTTTCACGAGCGCGAGCGTGCCCGAGCAATAGTTGTTGATCGCGGCAAGCGGCTGATTCAATTCGTGCGCAATCGACGACGCCATTTCACCCATCGTCATCAATCGGCTCGTGAACTGCAGCTTCTCTTCCTGCTGGTGCGCGAGTTCCTGCGCCTTCTTGCGGGTCGTGATGTCGGTCGCGATCTGCATCTGCGCGAGGTGGCCGTCCACCCACTGGATGTACTGGCGGCGCACCTCGAACCACTTCTGGATGCTCTCGACGTACACCTCCTGCGCGTCTGCCGTGCTGCTCGTCAGCGCGGCGGCCGGCAGGCCGGCGAACGCATCGACCATGTCGATCGAGTCGGACGACGCCTGCGCGCGGTCGAAGCCGCCGCCCGACAGCTCGAGGTGGCCGTCCGGGCGGATCCCGAACAGGTGGCGGTAGTAGCGGTTCGCGAACAGCAGCTCGGCTTCGTCGGCGGCCAGCACCGATACCGCGGCGTCGAGGCTTTCGAGCACCGTCGTGAAGCGCTCGTGCGCGGCCGCGAGTTCCTCGCGCGCGCGCTTCGGCTCGGTGATGTCGGTCATCGACGACATCCAGCCGGTCTGGCGGCCCGAGCTGTCGATCAGCGGCGAAACGTAGAGGCGCGCATGGAACAGCGTGCCGTTCTTGCGCCGCACGCGCAGTTCGAAGCCCGAGCTCGGTGCTTTGCCGCGCAGCGTCATGTCGAGCTGGCGCTGCATTTCGGGATACGAGTCGCGCGGCCAGTAGGGGAACGGTGCGACCTTGCCGACGAGGTCGGTTTCGTCCCAGCCCGTCATCCGGCAGAACGCGGGGTTCACGTGCGTGATGCGGCCGTGCATGTCGAGCACGCGCATGCCGATCAGCACCGAATTCTCCATCGCGCGGCGGAAGAACGCCTCAGCGTACAGCGCCTGCTGTGCCTCGAAGCGTTGGCGCGTGTGCTTCCACAGGCTCCAGAGGCTCCACAGCACGAAGCACGACAGGCCGGCCACGAGCCACACGAGCGTGTTGTTGGTCAGGTTCGTGAGCTGCGGGAACGCGTACACGCGCACGGTCAGCCCCTGGCCGGGCGGGTCGAGCGGCAGGTCGTAGTGGGAGTCGCGCGGCAGGCGCGGGCGCGTCGACGTGGACGACAGCTCGCGGTTGTTCGAGTCGGTGATCGAGATCTTGTACTTCGACGACAGCTCCTGCGGGATGTCGTGCTTCAGGATCCCTTCGACCGAGAACACCGCGGCGAGCGAGCCGAGATATTCGCGGTCGCCGCGCATCACGGGCGTCTGCAGCGTGATGAAGCCGTTGCCGAAGTCGTCGTAGATCAGCGGCGAATAGGCCTGGCGGCGCGTGCTGCGCGCTTCGTCGTACGCGCCGCGCACGGCGTCCTGCATCTGCGCGTCGCCGGGTTTCGCGAGCCGCTGGCCGAGCAGCGGAGGATGCACGGTCGGCCAGCGCTGCACGCCGGGCGCGGTGTACCAGTTCAGATAGAGGATTTCCGGATGCGTCTGCATCACGTCCGCGACGGCCATCTGGAATGCGTTCTGGTCGAGGCGGCCGGACGCGAGATCGCGCGACAGCGCCTGCAGTTGCTCCTGCGCGCCCGTCATCGACAGGCGGATCTGCTGCTGCGCCCACGCGACGTTACGGAACAGGGTGTCTTCCTGCTGCTGCTGTTCGCGGCGATTGAGGCTCCATAGAATGAGGCTCATCACCACGAGGAACACGAGGATCGACAGCAGCGGCGTCAGCAAATAGGAATTGGACCACCACGGTCCGTGGTGCCAGCGGGACGGCTGCGACTCCGCCGGCGGGCCCGACGGTCGCGCCGAGCGTGCGAAAAGCCGATCGGTCAACATGGCAGGATTGTAGCGCAGCGCAATACATGGAAAACCTATACCGGATATGTTGAACGGAAACGGATTTATGCCCGCGGCGCGTGCCGCAGAGGCCCGCCGCAAGGGTGCAGCGCAGCAATATTCCGCATTACGAGAAAAGATCTCATAATTCGAAAATTCTGTTGCGCGGGGCCGGCGACGCTCATTACAATCCGTCGGAGCTTGCCCGCAGGCCGCGCCGCGTCGTCTGCACGAGAGCGATCCTCACATTCCAGGACCCAGGAGACGAGAATGTCCGCTGTACCGAACGAAGTGATGAAATATGTCGCCGCCGAACGTGACGACGACCCGCAAGAAACCGTTGAATGGCTCGAGTCGCTCGACGGCGTGATCTCGTCGGTGGGCACCGGCCGCGCGCATTACCTGATCGAAAAGCAGATCGAGTTCGCCCGCATGCACGGCGAACACCTGCCGTTCTCCGCCAACACCCCGTACATCAACACGATCCCGGTCGAAGCCCAGGCGAAGATTCCGGGCGACCAGGACCTCGAGCACCGCATCCGTTCGTACACGCGCTGGAACGCGCTGGCGATGGTGCTGCGCGCCGGCAAGGACACGAACGTCGGCGGCCACATCGCGTCGTTCGCATCGGCCGCGACGCTCTACGACGTCGGCTACAACCACTTCTGGCACGCGGCGTCCGACCAGCACGGCGGCGATCTCGTGTTCGTGCAGGGCCACTCGTCGCCGGGCGTGTACTCGCGCGCGTTCCTGCTCGGCCGCCTGTCGGAAGAGCAGCTCGACAACTTCCGCCAGGAAGTCGACGGCAAGGGCATCTCGTCGTACCCGCACCCGTGGCTGATGCCGGACTTCTGGCAGTTCCCGACGGTGTCGATGGGTCTCGGCCCGATCATGGCGATCTACCAGGCACGCTTCATGAAGTACCTGGAATCGCGCGGCATCGCGAAGACCGCCGGCCGCAAGGTCTGGGCGTTCCTCGGCGACGGCGAGACGGACGAGCCGGAATCGCTCGGCGCGATCGGCATGGCGAGCCGCGAGAAGCTCGACAACCTCGTGTTCGTGATCAACTGCAACCTGCAGCGTCTCGACGGCCCGGTGCGCGGCAACGGCAAGATCATCCAGGAACTGGAATCGGAATTCCGCGGCGCCGGCTGGAACGTGATCAAGGTCATCTGGGGCAGCCGCTGGGATGCGCTGTTCGCCCGCGACAAGACGGGCGCGCTGATGCGCCGCATGATGGAAGTCGTCGACGGCGAATACCAGACGTACAAGTCGGAGTCGGGCGCGTTCGTACGCGAACACTTCTTCAACACGCCTGAACTGAAGGCGCTCGTCGCCGACTGGTCGGACGACGACATCTGGGCGCTGAACCGCGGCGGCCACGATCCGCACAAGATCTACGCGGCGTTCCACGAAGCGACCAACACGAAGGGCGCGCCGACCGTCATCCTCGCGAAGACCATCAAGGGCTACGGGATGGGCGAGTCGGGCCAGGCGATGAACATCACGCACCAGCAGAAGAAGCTGCCGGTCGAGCAACTGAAGAAGTTCCGTGACCAGTTCCGCCTGCCGATCACCGACGAGCAGATCGCCGACGTGCCGTACCTGAAGTTCGAGGAAGGCTCGAAGGAGCTCGAATACATGCGCCAGAAGCGCATGGACCTCGGCGGCTACCTGCCGCATCGCCGCGAGAAGGCGACGTCGCTGCCGGTGCCGGCGCTCGACGCATTCGAGCCGCTGCTGAAGGGCACGGGCGAAGGCCGCGAGATCTCGACGACGATGGCGTTCGTGCGGATCCTGAACATCCTGCTGAAGGACAAGGCGCTCGGCAAGCGCGTCGTGCCGATCGTCCCGGACGAATCGCGTACGTTCGGCATGGAAGGCCTGTTCCGCCAGATCGGTATCTGGAACCAGGAAGGCCAGAAGTACGTGCCGGAAGATTCCGACCAGCTGATGTTCTACAAGGAATCGGAAACCGGCCAGATCCTGCAGGAAGGCATCAACGAAGCGGGCGGCATGTGCGACTGGATCGCGGCAGCGACGTCGTATTCGACGCACGGCGAGATCATGGTGCCGTTCTACATCTTCTATTCGATGTTCGGCTTCCAGCGGATCGGCGACCTGGCATGGGCGGCGGGCGACATGCGCTCGCGCGGCTTCCTGCTCGGCGGTACCGCGGGCCGCACGACGCTGAACGGCGAAGGCCTGCAGCACGAAGACGGTCACTCGCTCCTGTGGGCCGCATCGGTGCCGAACTGCATCAGCTACGACCCGACGTTCGGCTACGAACTCGCGGTGATCGTCCAGGACGGCCTGCGCCGCATGGTGCAGGAGCAGGAAGACGTGTACTACTACATCACGGTGATGAACGAGAACTACGAGCACCCGGCGATTCCGCAGGGCGAGCACGTAGCGGCCGACATCATCAAGGGCATGTACGCGTTCAAGAAGGCCGACGCGGACGCGAAGGCGCCGCGCGTGCAATTGCTCGGCGCGGGCACGATCTTCAACGAAGTGATCGCTGCCGCCGACCTGCTGAAGAACGACTGGGGCGTCGCGGCCGACCTGTGGAGCGTGCCGAGCTTCACCGAACTCGCGCGTGAAGGCCACGAGATCGAGCGCTGGAACCTGCTCCATCCGACCGAGGAGCGTCGCCTGTCGCACGTGCAGAAGTGCCTGAAGGACACGCAGGGTCCGGTCATCGCGTCGACCGACTACGTGCGCGCGCTGGTCGACCAGATCCGCGGCCAGATCGACCGCCGCTTCGTCGTGCTGGGCACGGACGGCTTCGGTCGTTCGGACACCCGCGAGAAGCTGCGTCACTTCTTCGAAGTCGACCGTCACTGGGTCACCGTCGCCGCGCTGAACGCGCTGGCCGACGAAGGCACGATCGAGCGCAAGGTGGTCGCGGACGCGATTGCCAAGTACAACCTCGATCCGTCCAAGCCCAACCCGATGACCGTTTAACGCACACGCGCCGTGTGATGCCGCGCGCCGCTTCCGGGAGGGGCGCGCGCGGCCATGGAGACACAAAAAGATGAGTCAAGCGATCGAAGTGAAGGTGCCGGATATCGGCGATTACAAGGACGTGCCCGTCATCGAGGTGCTCGTGAAGGTGGGCGACACGGTCGAGCCCGAGCAGTCGCTCGTCACGCTCGAGTCGGACAAGGCGACGATGGACGTCCCGAGCCCGGCAGCCGGCACGGTCAAGGAAGTGAAGATCAAGGTGGGCGATTCCGTGTCGGAAGGCTCGCTGATCGTCCTGCTCGAAGGCGGCGCCGCGGCGCAGGTGAACGGTGCGGCCGCGCCGGCAGCCGCACCGGCTCCGGCGGCAGCGCCCGCACCCGCGCCGGCTGCGGCAGCGCCGGCTGCCGCGCCGGCCACGTCGGGCGGCACGCTCGAGGTGAAGGTGCCGGACATCGGCGACTACAAGGACGTCCCGGTGATCGAGATCGGCGTGAAGGTCGGCGACACGGTCGAGAAGGAGCAATCGCTCGTCACGCTCGAGTCCGACAAGGCGACGATGGACGTGCCGAGCCCGGCCGCAGGCGTCGTGAAGGAAATCAAGGTCAAGGTGGGCGATTCGGTGTCCGAAGGCACGCTGATCGTGCTGCTCGACGCCGCTGGCGGCGCGCCTGCCGCCGCGCCGCAGGCGAGCGCGCCGGCTCCGGCCGCTGCCGCGCCGGCACCCGCCGCCGCACCGGCACCCGCGAAGGCTGCACCGGCTCCGGCTGCTGCCGCGCCGGCCGCCGCAACGTCGGGCGAGTACCGCGCGAGCCACGCATCGCCGTCCGTGCGCAAGTTCGCGCGCGAGCTCGGCGTGGAAGTCGCACGCGTTCAGGGTACCGGTCCGAAGGGCCGCATCACTAAGGACGACATCACCGGCTTCGTGAAGGGCGTGATGACGGGCCAGCGCGCGGCACCGGCCGCGGCAGCCGCGCCGGCAGGCGGCGGCGAGCTGAACCTGCTGCCGTGGCCGAAGGTCGACTTCTCGAAGTTCGGCCCGTTCGAGGCGAAGCCGCTGTCGCGCATCAAGAAGATCTCGGGCGCGAACCTGCATCGCAACTGGGTGATGATCCCGCACGTCACGAACAACGACGAAGCGGACATCACCGAGCTCGAAGCGCTGCGCGTGCAGCTGAACAAGGAGCACGAGAAGGCGGGCGTGAAGTTCACGATGCTCGCGTTCGTGATCAAGGCGGTCGTCGCCGCGCTGAAGAAGTTCCCGACCTTCAACGCGAGCCTCGACGGCGACAACCTGGTGTTCAAGCAGTACTACCACGTCGGTTTTGCCGCTGACACGCCGAACGGCCTCGTCGTGCCGGTGATCCGCGACGCGGACAAGAAGGGCCTCGTCGACATCGCGAAGGAAATGGCCGAGCTGTCGAAGGCCGCGCGCGACGGCAAGCTGAAGCCGGACCAGATGCAGGGCGGCTGCTTCTCGATCTCGTCGCTCGGCGGGATCGGCGGCACCAACTTCACGCCGATCATCAACGCCCCGGAAGTCGCGATCCTCGGGTTGTCGCGCGGGCAGATGAAGCCGGTGTGGGACGGCAAGCAGTTCGTGCCTCGGCTCACGCTGCCGCTGTCGCTGTCGTATGACCATCGCGTCATCGATGGCGCGGAAGCCGCGCGGTTCAATGCGTATCTCGGCGCGTTGCTGGCCGATTTCCGTCGCATCATTCTTTGATGAGCGTGGGAGTGGCTCGCGGGGGCGTGGGGTTGATGTCTGTGATCCTCGCCCTGTCGTTGAACCTGTTTCGCTAATGGTCTGCTAGCGTCGCCCCTGCGCGGGGCGGCGGTCACTTTTCTTTGTCCCACAGGGACTACCTTCGGGTCGTCTTCCAAAGAAAAGTAACCAAAAGAAAGGCGCGTCCTTGGGCGGACGGCAAAGGTGGTCCTGCCCAGGTTCGCGTTCTTTTGTCAGGCCGTAGTCGGTTCTTGCGGGTTTCTCCCCCTCTGTCTGCAGCTAATCAAGAAGGGGACAGTAATGAGTCTCATCGAAGTCAAGGTTCCGGATATCGGCGATTTCAGCGGCGTCGATGTCATCGAAGTCAACGTGAAGCCGGGCGACGTGATCGAAAAAGAGCAGACGCTCATCACGCTCGAATCGGACAAAGCCTCCATGGAAGTGCCCAGCGACGTCGCCGGCACGGTCAAGGAAGTCAAGGTCAAGGCCGGCGAGAAAGTCTCGCAAGGCACCGTGATCGCCATCGTCGAAGCAGCGGCAGGCGCAGCCGCGCCCGCGAAAGCAGCCGAACCCGCAAAGGCCGCAGCACCGGCTCCGGCCGCCGCGCCCGCCGCCGCCCCGGCCGTCGCTCCGCAAGCCGGCAGCTACAGCGGCTCCGCCGACATCGAATGCGACATGCTCGTGCTCGGTGCCGGCCCCGGCGGCTACTCGGCCGCATTCCGCGCAGCCGACCTCGGCATGAAGACGGTGCTCGTCGAACGTTACTCGACGCTCGGCGGCGTCTGCCTGAACGTCGGCTGCATCCCGTCGAAGGCGCTGCTGCACACGGCGCTCGTCATCGACGAAGCCGCGGCGCTCGCGTCGCACGGCATCTCGTTCGGCAAGCCGGAAGTCGATCTCGACAAGCTGCGCGACTTCAAGGGCGGCGTCGTCAAGAAGCTGACGACGGGCCTCGCCGGCATGGCGAAGGCGCGCAAGGTCGAAGTGGTCACCGGCGTCGGCGCGTTCGTCGATCCGTATCACATGGAAGTGCAGGGCGAGAACGGCAAGAAGGTCGTCAAGTTCAAGCAGGCAATCATCGCCGCCGGCTCGCAGGCCGTGAAGCTGCCGTTCATGCCGGAAGACCCGCGCGTCGTCGATTCGACGGGCGCCCTCGAACTGCGCCAGCTGCCCAAGCGCATGCTCGTGATCGGCGGCGGCATCATCGGCCTCGAAATGGCGACGGTGTATGCGACGCTCGGCGCCGAGATCGACGTCGTCGAAATGATGGACGGCCTGATGATGGGCGCGGACCGCGATCTCGTGAAGGTCTGGGAAAAGTACAACGCGAAGCGCTTCGGCAACGTGATGCTGAAGACCAAGACGGTCGGCGCGGAAGCGAAGGAAGACGGCATCTACGTGAAGTTCGAGGGCGAGAAGGCGCCGGCGGAAGCGCAGCGCTACGACCTCGTGCTGGTGGCGGTGGGCCGCAGCCCGAACGGCAAGAAGATCGGTGCCGACAAGGCAGGCGTCGCGGTCACCGACCGCGGCTTCATCGACGTCGACAAGCAGATGCGCACGAACGTCCCGCACATCTTCGCGATCGGCGACATCGTTGGCCAGCCGATGCTCGCGCACAAGGCCGTGCATGAAGGCCACGTCGCAGCGGAAGCCGCGCACGGCGAAAAGGCGTACTTCGACGCGCTGCAGATCCCGTCGGTGGCGTACACCGATCCGGAAGTGGCGTGGGCCGGCAAGACGGAAGACCAGTGCAAGGCCGAAGGCATCAAGTACGGCAAGGCCGTGTTCCCGTGGGCCGCATCGGGCCGCGCGATCGCGAACGGCCGCGACGAAGGCTTCACGAAACTGATCTTCGACGAGGAAACCCATCGCGTGATCGGCGGCGGGATCGTCGGCCTGAACGCGGGCGACCTGATCAGCGAAGTGTGTCTCGCCGTCGAGATGGGCGCGGACGCGGAAGATATCGGCAAGACGATCCATCCGCACCCGACGCTCGGCGAATCGGTCGGCATGGCCGCGGAACTGTACGAAGGCGTCTGTACGGACCTGCCGCCGCAACGCAAGAAGTAACGCGATCGGCTCGGCCGGCCTCGCGCCGGCCACGAAAAACGCCGCCGCCCGGGATACCCGGACGGCGGCGTTTTCTTTTGCCCGCGGCCGACGGCAGTGCCCGGTCCGTGCTGCGCCATCGCACCAGCGCCACCGGGATGCCCGGATGTTCCGTCGCTGGAAACAAAAAAGCCGCGCAGTGCGCGGCTTTGTCAGGAGCAGGGGACGCTTACGCGGCCGGCTTGCTCGAACGGCGCGATGCAGCAGCGCTCGCAGCCTTCGTCGCGACAGCGGCAGCCGCGTTGAAGTTCGTTTCGGCGATCTCGACGGCTTGCTTGGCAGCCTTCTGGACCGTTTCGTACGTCGTGTTCGCAGCGTTCAGTGCCGACTTCAGTGCGGCGACAGCCGTTTCCGAACCGGCCGGAGCGTTCTTCGCGACGTTGTCGACGAGTGCCTGGACCTTCTTGTTCTGCTCTTCGAATTGCGCTTCGGCAACCTTCGCGAACTCGGCTTGCGTCGACGACGCGATTTCATACAGGTGACGGCTGTACGACAGCACCTTTTCCGCGACCGGCTGCGACAGGCTCGCTTGCAGCGCGATCAGTTCCTGTGCGTCCTTCACCGACAGCAGGCGCTGCGCGTTTTCCTGGCTTTCGGTCAGCGTCGACTTCACGACCTGCAGGTTGAGTTCGATCAGCTTTTCGACGCCTTCGAACGCCTTGGTCGTCAGACCGAACAGGCTTTCGAGGTTGGCTTTCTGTGCGGCGGCGATTTGCTCGGGGGTCAGCAAGGACATGTCAAGCTCCTGAAAAGCGATCACGTCGATCGCAGGGATAAAGGGCACTACGATGGGGAACCTCGGCGCCGCGTGCTTTGTGCAACGCAGCAATGAGTCATATTTTAGGGCAGAGAAAAGTCTTGTCAAGCACTTTTTGTGCATTGCACAATCACGACAAATTATCGATAAAACAACGGGTTATCGCGGCCGGTTCGGAATCGGTTTCAGACGTGTTCCCACATGGTGCGCACTTGGCCGGGGCAGGCGCGCCGCACCGTGATCATGCACAGGTAAACCTGACAGGCATGTGGAACGTTATGCTTCTGTTCCTGTCGAAAAGCGCGCCGTTTCGCGATGCGCATGCCGTGGCGATGTGCCGCCGCCGCGGTCAAGACCGGTGCCTGGTACACCGAACGCCGGATACGTACTTTCCCCGCTTTAATTCGTCGCCAAAGTGACGTTATCTCAATTAACCGCGTGGTAATTCGGGAGACGGGTACTGTCGGGCGGCGCATCCCATGAATTTTTTCGATGGGAGCGCGAGGGTTGATCGAGTCATCGTTGGTCGACCCTTACATTCCGGTTTAACGACGATCGGTAAGTGCCTAATATTGCTCTTTTTTTCAGCTTTAACTACACTTGCGGAAACCCCGCCCGCTTTGTCCAGACCCCAATGAAAGCCGAATCGTTTTCACCGCGCAGATTGTTGCAGAGCATGACGCTCGGCACGGCTGTGTCGGTCGCCGTCGCCTTGCTGGCGACCGCCGCGTCCGTCGCGCCCGCTGACGCCTTTGCCGCCACTGCGAAGACCCACCAGGCCGCCAAGAAAGCCGCTTCCACTTCTTCGGAAAAGAAGCGGACGGTGAAGGCCGCCTCCGCGAAATCCGCCAACGTCGCGTCGGCCGATGCGCCGAAGGCATCGCGCAAGCGCGCGACGCTCGCGTCGAACGTGCACGGCCATCGCGGCGCGGTGCGCAAGGTCGCGTTCCAGCCGCGTCGCCCGACGGTCGGCCAGGCATTCGGCCTGCACGACACGCCGGACGCGCTCGCGCTGCGCTCGAGCGTCGCGTACGTCGTCGACCAGAACACCGGCGAGCCGCTGTTCGACAAGAATTCGCTCGCCGTCGTGCCGATCGCATCGATCTCGAAGCTGATGACGGCGATGGTCGTGCTCGACTCGAAGTCACCGATGACCGACCAGATCGAAGTCACCGACGAAGACCGCGACTACGAGAAGGGCACGGGTTCGCGCCTGTCGGTCGGCTCGGTGCTGTCGCGCGAGGACATGCTGCACATCGCGCTGATGGCGTCGGAAAACCGCGCGGCCGCCGCGCTGTCGCGCTACTACCCGGGCGGCCGTCCGGCGTTCATCGCCGCGATGAACGCGAAGGCGAAGTCGCTGGGCATGAACGACACCCACTTCGAGAATTCGACGGGCCTGTCGAGCTCGAATGTGTCGAGCGCACGCGACCTCGTGAAGATGGTCAACGCGGCGTACCAGTACCCGATGATCCGACAGTTCTCGACCGACCGCACGTACGACGTCAATACGGGCAAGCGCAACCTGGTCTACAACAGCACGAACGCGCTGATCCGCGGCAACGGCTCGTGGGACATCGGTCTGCAGAAGACGGGTTTCATCAACGAGGCGGGCGAATGCCTCGTGATGCAGGCGACGATCCATGGCCGGCCGATGGTGATGGTGCTGCTGGATTCGTTCGGCAAGTATTCGCGCTTCGCCGACGCGGCACGCCTGCGCAACTGGCTCGACGCCGGCGGCGGCGAGCGCCTGACGGCCGCCAATACGGCGAACGGCGGCACCTGAGCGTGTCACGGCGGTTCGCGCCGTGCCGATCGCCGCAAAGAAAAAGCCCCGCGATGCGGGGCTTTTTTTCATCTGGCGCCATGCGGCGGGCGGCGCGGCTCACGCGTGCCGTTGCAGCCCTTCGGCATCCTTCGTGGGCGCGGGCCGGTAGCCGAGCGATTCCGAGATGGTCAGCGCGGTGCGGCTCAGCTGGCCGAGCCACGCGTCCTGCAGGCGGTCCGCCGGGGCCGACAGCGACAGGCCCGCGACGAGCTTGCCCGAGTCGTCGTAGATGCCGGCCGCGATGCAGCGCACGCCCAGCTCCAGTTCCTCGTTGTCCCGCGCGCACGATTGCTGGCGCACGAGTGTCAGCTCGCGCTCGAGCTTCGCGATGTCGGTGATGCTGTTCTGCGTATGGCCGGACAGCCCGGTGCGCGTCGCATAGGCGCGCACGCGCGAGGTTTCGTCGACCGCGAGAAACAGCTTGCCGACCGACGTCAGATGCAGCGGCGCGCGGCCGCCGATTGCGCGGACGACCTGCATCCCCGAGCGCTCGGAATACGCGCGCTCGATATAGACGATTTCGTCGCCCTGACGCACCGACAGGTTCACGGTCTGGCCGGTCAGGCGATGCAATTCGCGCATCGGCATCAGCGCAGCGTCGCGTACCGACAGGCGCGCCTTCACGAGGTTGCCGAGTTCGAGCAGCCGCATGCCGAGCCGGTAGGTGCCGGGATCGGAGCGGTCGACGAGGCGGCAGGTCACCATGTCGTTGAGGATGCGGTGTGCGGTCGACGGATGCAGCTCCGTGCGCTGCGCAAGCTCTTTCAGGCTGACGGGGTCGCTGTGCGCGGCGAGCGCGTCCAGCAGCCGCATCATGCGTTCGATCACCTGGATCGACGTTTTGGAATCCGGGGTGGGTTGGCTCATGTCGGGGGAGAATCGGTTGACGCGTCAAGCGGTGTTGCGTCGATTGTATCTCGTATCGTGAAAAAAGCGAACGCCGTTCGAGGAAGTCCTCGTTTCCGGCATCGCGCACTTGCGCGCGCGCCGGCGTTGGTCTTGCCGGCCAAACGGCGGATAATGAGAGCCGTTTTCTCGAAGGAGCGCGTATGCGAGTCGGTTTGTTCGTGACCTGCCTGGTCGACCTGATGCGTCCGGAAATCGGCTTTTCCGCGCTGAAACTGATTCGCGAAGCCGGCTACGAGGTGTTCGTGCCGCCCGCGCAAACCTGCTGCGGCCAGCCGGCCTACAACTCGGGCGACCGCGCGCTCGCACGGGATCTCGCCGAAAAGACGCTGCGCGAGTTCGAGCAGTTCGATTACGTCGTCGCGCCGTCGGGCTCGTGTGGCGGCATGATCCGCGCGCACTACGGCGACCTGTTCCGCGACGACCCCGAACTGATGGGGCGCTATGCGCGATTCCAGCAGAAAGTCTACGAACTGACCGATTTCCTCGCGAACGTCGCGAAGGTGACGCTCGCCCCCGGCGAATTCACGGGGCCCGTCACCTATCACGACTCATGCTCGGGCCTGCGCGAGCTCGGCGTGAAGGCGCAGCCGCGCGCGCTGCTCGCGCAGCGCGGCGTGGCCGTCACCGAGATGAAGGACTGCGAGCACTGCTGCGGCTTCGGCGGCACGTTCGCGGTCAAGTACGGCGACATTTCGGCGGCCATCGCGGACGAAAAGTGCGCGAACGTGCGCGCGTCCGGTGCGGGCGCCGTCGTGCTCGGCGATCTCGGCTGCATGCTGAACATCGAAGGGCGGTTGCGCCGCACGGGCGACCGCGACACCCGCGTGCTGCACGTCGCGCAGGTGCTGGCGGGCGACGTCTGACGCCCGGTTCCCGCTTACTTTTCCTCGATACCGCGATGCAAGTTCAATCGATGCATTTCAAGGCGCGCGCCGGCCAGAAGCTGGCCGACCAGCGCCTGCAGCAGAACCTGAAGAAGCTGTCGACGAAGTTCGTGTCCGCGCGCGCCGATGCGATGACCGCGATCGACTTCCAGGCGACGCGCGCCGCGCTGAAGGCGCGCCGCAACCGTGCGCTGGAGAACCTCGACGTGTGGCTCGAGGCGTTCGAGCGCGAAGCGACGCGGCGCGGCACGACGGTGCTGTTCGCGGAAACGACCGCGGACGCCGCGCGGCTCGTCGCCGACATCGCGCGGCGCCACGACGTGAAGAAGGTCATCAAGACGAAGTCGATGGTGTCCGAGGAAATGCGCCTGAACGCGGTGCTTGCCGAGATGGGCGTGCAGTCGATCGAGACGGACCTCGGTGAATACATCCTGCAGATCAACGACAACGAGCCGCCGAGCCACATCATCGCGCCCGTCGTGCACAAGGACAAGGACGAGATCGCCGACCTGTTCGCGCGCACGCACCACCGCGAGCGGCTGACCGAGATTCCGGACATGACGCGCGAGGCGCGCGAGGTGCTGCGCCCGCATTTCCTGTCGGCCGACATGGGCGTGACGGGCGGCAACTTCGTGATCGCCGAGACGGGGTCGGTTGCGCTCGTCACGAACGAAGGCAACGAAGGGATGTGCACGGTGATGCCGCGCGTGCATGTCGCGGTGACGGGCATCGAGAAGGTGCTGCCGACGCTCGAGGATCTCGCGACCGCGATGCGTCTGCTGCCGCGTTCGGCGACCGGCCAGAAGACCTCGAACTACTTCTCGGTGCTGACCGGGCCGCGCGGCCCCGGCGACGAGGACGGCCCGGAACACAACTACGTGGTGCTCGTCGACGGCGGCCGCACGGGCCTGATCGGCGGCGAATTCCAGGAGATGCTGCGCTGCATCCGCTGCGGCGCGTGCATGAACCATTGCCCGGTGTACCAGAAGGTCGGCGGGCACGCGTACGGATGGGTCTATCCGGGCCCGATGGGGTCGGTATTGACGCCGAGCTACGTCGGGATCGACCGTGCGCTCGACCTGCCGCAGGCCGCGACGCTGTGCGGCGAATGCGACAGCGTGTGCCCGGCCGGAATCCCGCTGTCGCACCTGCTGCGCACGCTGCGCGAGAAACAGGTCGAGCGGCACCTGCGGCCGTGGCGCGAGCGCGCCGCGCTCGCCGCGTGGGGCTTTGTCGCGCGCCGGCCGCTCCTTTACGCGCTGACGACCAAGCTCGCGGTACGGATCCTCGAGCGGCTGGGCGGCAACGGCGGCACGCTGCGGCGCCTGCCGATGATGGGTGGCTGGATGGACACGCGCGACATGCCGACGCCGACCGGCCGGACGTTCCGCGAACTGTACGCGGCCTCGCAAAGCCACCTGGGCTGACGACTGTTCATCGGGTGGCAACAGTGCGTTCGCTATTCATGTATTTATCTTGATAGGTGCGGTCTATAGAATCCTGCCTGTAGTCCCCGGAATCGGGTTTCGGGGCATGAGGTCAAGGAGCCGCATCATGAAAAAGACAATATCGATGTACTGGCCGCTGGCAATCGTCGTTCCGCTCGCCGCGGCCGCTTATCTGCACGCGATGGCCGACGCGCCGGCGAGTGGACCGATCGCCGTTCACCAGGCATCGGCCGAGCTCGCGCGCGCGGTGTCGTTCGGTCTGGTCGACGACGCGGCGACACCGTTGCCGGCCGCATCCGGCGACGTCGTGCTCGCCGCACCCAAGGCGCTGTAAGGCACGCCGCCGTCGCTTTGCGCGGCGGCGCGATTCCGGGCGCCTTTGTATAATGGCGCGTTGTTCTCCCGCGCGGCTCGCCGCGGCTTTCCGATAGTGCGATGACCCGCGTTGCGATCTGTTTCGTCTGTCTCGGCAATATCTGCCGTTCGCCCACTGCAGAAGGCGTGATGCGCCACCAGGTGGACGCGGCCGGGCTGGCCGACCGGATCGAGGTCGATTCGGCCGGTACCGGCGACTGGCACGTCGGCGAGCCGCCCGACACGCGCGCGCAGGCGGCGGCCCGCACCCGCGGCTACGACCTGTCGGCGCTGCGGGCGCGGCAGGTGAGCGCGGCGGATTTCGAGCGGTTCGACCTGCTGCTGGCGATGGACGAAGCCAATCTCGCGGAATTGCGGCGGCGCTGCCCGCCCGGGCATCGCGACAAGGTGCGCCTCCTGATGGAATTCGCGCCGGGCGCGGCCGGGACCGAAGTGGACGATCCTTATTTCGGCGGCGCGCAGGGCTTCGAACAGGTGCTCGACCAGGTCGAGCGCGCGTGCGCGGGCCTGCTGGACACCCTCCGGAGCGGTACCGCACGCTGATCGTGGGGTATTCAGCGGTCTGCGAATACCCTGTCGAAGACATGGATACTTGACTAAAAACGTCAAATATTTATACTTGACCAAAATCGTCAAGATTGCAGTCCCCTAGACACCATGAGACTCACCACCAAAGGCCGTTTCGCCGTCACGGCGATGATTGACTTGGCACTGCGCCAGGAGCAGGGCCCGGTGACGCTTGCAGGCATCAGCCAGCGCCAGCGGATTTCGCTCTCGTATCTCGAACAGCTGTTCGGCAAGCTGCGCAGGCATGAAATCGTCGAATCCGTGCGCGGCCCGGGCGGCGGCTACAACCTCGCGCGTCGCGCGCAGGACGTCACCGTCGCCGACATCATCATCGCGGTCGATGAACCGCTCGACGCCACGCAGTGCGGCGGCAAAGGCACGTGCGACGGCTCGAAGCAGCCCGACGGCCATTGCATGACGCACGAGCTGTGGTCGACCCTGAACCAGAAAATGGTCGAATACCTCGATTCGGTATCGCTGCAGGATCTCGTCGATCAGCAGCGCGCACGCGAGGGTGCGCCCGCGGTGCTGCGCGACCGGCGCGCGCCGGAGCCCGCCGCGGCGCCGGCCGAACCGGTGCGCACGATGCCGCTCGGTCCCAATTCGGTGTTCAACATCGCGAGTTCGTGAGCGCGAACGCGCCGCACACCCCATAACGCACATAGTCCCTGCACAGAATACCCGGAGCGACAGATGACCCAAGAGACTCTCCACCTGCCCATCTACATGGATTACAGCGCGACGACGCCGGTCGACCCGCGCGTGGTCGACAAGATGGTGCCGTACCTGCGCGAGCAGTTCGGCAACCCGGCATCGCGCAGCCACGCGTACGGCTGGGATGCCGAGCGCGCGGTCGAGGAAGCGCGCGAACAGGTGGCTGCGCTCGTGAACGCGGATCCGCGCGAGATCATCTGGACGTCCGGCGCAACGGAATCGGACAACCTTGCGATCAAGGGTGCCGCGAACTTCTACAAGGGCAAGGGCAAGCACATCGTCACGGTGAAGACCGAGCACAAGGCCGTGCTCGACACCTGCCGCGAGCTCGAGCGCGACGGCTTCGAAGTCACCTATCTCGACGTGAAGGAAGACGGCCTGATCGACCTCGACGTGTTCAAGGCCGCGCTGCGCCCGGACACGATCCTCGTATCCGTGATGCACGTGAACAACGAGATCGGCGTGATCCAGGACATCGAGACGATCGGCGAGATCTGCCGCGAGAAGGGCATCGTGTTCCACGTGGACGCCGCACAGTCGACCGGCAAGGTCGAGATCGACCTCGCGAAGCTGAAGGTCGACCTGATGTCGTTCTCGGCGCACAAGACCTACGGCCCGAAGGGCATCGGCGCGCTGTACGTGCGTCGCAAGCCGCGCGTGCGCATCGAAGCGCAGATGCACGGCGGCGGCCACGAGCGCGGCATGCGTTCTGGCACGCTGGCGACGCACCAGATCGTCGGCATGGGCGAAGCGTTCCGCATCGCGCGTGAAGAAATGGCGACCGAGAACGAGCGCATCCGCATGCTGCGCGACAAGCTGCTGCGCGGCCTGTCGCAGATCGAGGAAACGTACGTGAACGGCGACATGGAGCACCGTGTCCCGCACAACCTGAACATCAGCTTCAACTTCGTCGAAGGCGAGTCGCTGATCATGGCGATCAAGGACGTCGCGGTGTCGTCGGGCTCGGCTTGCACGTCGGCGTCGCTGGAGCCGTCGTACGTGCTGCGTGCACTCGGCCGCAACGACGAACTCGCGCACAGCTCGATCCGCTTCACGGTCGGCCGCTTCACGACGGAGCAGGACGTCGACTTCGTGATCAACCTGCTGAACAGCAAGATCGCGAAGCTGCGCGAACTGTCGCCGCTCTGGGAAATGCACCAGGAAGGCATCGATCTGTCGACGATCGAATGGGCCGCACACTGAACACCGCATTGAATACATTCGCGGGCGGATTTGCGCACGCAGACGTAACGAGTCAAGGAGTTTGAGTCATGTCATACAGCAACAAGGTTCTGGATCACTACGAAAACCCGCGTAACGTCGGTTCGTTCGCGAAAGACGACGACGCGGTCGGCACGGGCATGGTCGGCGCGCCGGCCTGCGGCGACGTGATGAAGCTGCAGATCCGCGTCGGCGCGGACGGCGTGATCGAAGACGCGAAGTTCAAGACGTACGGTTGCGGCTCGGCCATCGCGTCGAGCTCGCTCGTGACCGAGTGGGTGAAGGGCAAGACCCTCGACGAGGCACTGTCGATCAAGAACACGCAGATCGCCGAAGAGCTGGCCCTGCCGCCGGTGAAGATTCACTGCTCGATTCTCGCGGAAGACGCGATCAAGGCAGCCGTGGCCGACTACAAGAAGCGCCACGACACCAAGGAAGGCGATCAGGCAGCAGCCTGAGCGGCATCGAGCGGCTTGTGAAGGATCGCGGCGGGCCCGGGTGGCGCGCCGCGGCAAGGACATCATGGCAATTACACTGACCGAAAAAGCAGCACAGCACGTCCAGAAATACCTCGTCCGTCGCGGCAAGGGTGTGGGCCTGCGGCTTGGCGTTCGCACGACCGGGTGCTCGGGGCTCGCGTACAAGCTCGAGTATGTCGACGAGCTGGCTCCCGAGGATCAGGTGTTCGAGAGCCATGGCGTGAAGGTCGTCGTCGACCCGAAGAGCCTCGCGTACATCGACGGCACCGAGCTCGACTTCGCACGCGAAGGCCTGAACGAGGGGTTCAAGTTCAACAACCCGAACGTGAAGGACGAGTGCGGCTGCGGCGAATCGTTCCGCGTGTGACGCGGGTTTCCGCGCGATGCGGGCAAGAGGCGGCACGGGCCGCCTTTTTAATGTGCGGCGTTTGCCGCGCGACGAACCGGAATTGAACGCGACGATGGTTTCGCTGAAAGACAGCCACTTCGATCTGTTTCACCTGCCGGCGCAATTCGCGCTCGACGAGACGGCGCTCGACAGCGCCTATCGCACGGTGCAGACGCAGGTGCACCCGGACCGCTTCGCGGCGGCCGGCGACGCGCAAAAGCGCATCGCGATGCAATGGGCGACCCGTGCGAACGAAGCCTACCGCACGCTGCGCGATCCGCTGAAGCGCGCGACCTATCTGCTGTCGCTGCGCGGCGTCGACATCGGTGCCGAAAACAACACCGCGATGGAGCCCGCGTTCCTGATGCAGCAGATGGAGTGGCGCGAAGGCATCGAGGATGCCGCGGCTGCCCGCAACGTCGACGCGCTCGATGCGCTGCTCGCCGAGCTGCGCGACGAAAAGCGCGTGCGCCTCGAGCGCCTCGGCACGCTGCTCGACAGCGCGGCCGACCAGGCCGCCGCCGAGGCCGTGCGCCAGCTGATGTTCATCGAACGGGTCGCGTCGGAAGTGGGCGCGCAGATCGAGCGCCTCGAAACTTAACCGCGTGCCTCGCGGCACGCGCAGCAAACGGGCCGAGCGCCCGAACGAACCAAGATGGCTTTACTGCAAATTTCCGAACCGGGCATGGCGCCGGCGCCGCACCAGCGGCGACTCGCTGTCGGGATCGATCTCGGCACGACGAACTCGCTCGTCGCGGCCGTGCGCAACAGCGTGCCCGAAGTGCTGCCGGACGAAGCGGGCCGCGCGCTGCTGCCGTCGGTGGTCCGTTATCTGGAGAAGGGCGGCCGCCGCATCGGTCACGAAGCGAAGGAGCAGGCCGCGACCGATCCGCGCAACACGATCGTGTCGGTCAAGCGCTTCATGGGCCGCGGCAAGGCCGAGGTCGAAGGCGCGGCGAACGCGCCGTACGAATTCGTCGATGCACCCGGCATGGTGCAGATCCGCACGATCGACGGCGTGAAGAGCCCGGTCGAAGTGTCGGCCGAGATTCTCGCGACGCTGCGTTACCGTGCGGAAGACACGCTCGGCGACGACCTGGTCGGCGCGGTGATCACGGTGCCCGCGTACTTCGACGACGCGCAGCGCCAGGCGACGAAGGACGCCGCGCGCCTCGCGGGCCTCAACGTGCTGCGCCTGTTGAACGAACCGACCGCGGCTGCGATCGCCTACGGTCTCGACAACGCGGCCGAAGGCCTCTACGCGGTGTACGACCTCGGCGGCGGCACGTTCGACCTGTCGATCCTGAAGCTGACGAAGGGCGTATTCGAAGTGCTGGCCGCGGGCGGCGATTCCGCACTCGGCGGCGACGATTTCGACCACGCGCTGTTCGGTCACGTACTTGCGCAGGCCGGCATCGACCCGAAGGCGCTCGCGCCCGAGGACGTGCGCCTGCTGCTCGATCGCGTGCGCGTGCTGAAGGAAGCGCTGTCGTCCGCGCCGCAGGCGTCGCTCGACGTGACGCTGTCGACCGGTGCACACCTCGTGCAGACGATCTCGCACGACACGTTCGCCGCGCTCGTCGAGCCGCTCGTGCAGCGTACGCTGACGCCGACCCGCAAGGCCCTGCGCGATGCGCAGGTGAGCCCGGCCGACATCAAGGGCGTCGTGCTGGTCGGCGGCGCGACGCGCATGCCGGTGATCCGCGAGGCGGTCGCGAAGTATTTCGGCCAGCCGCCGCTCGTCAACCTCGATCCGGACCAGGTCGTCGCGCTCGGCGCGGCGATCCAGGCCGACCTGCTCGCCGGCAATCGCGGCAGCGGCGACGACTGGCTGCTGCTCGACGTGATCCCGCTGTCGCTCGGCGTCGAGACGATGGGCGGTCTCGTCGAGAAGATCATTCCGCGCAATTCGACGATTCCGATCGCGCGTGCGCAGGAATTCACGACCTTCAAGGACGGCCAGACCGCGATGGCAATCCACGTCGTGCAGGGCGAGCGCGAGCTCGTCGCCGACTGCCGCTCGCTCGCGCGCTTCGAGCTGCGCGGCATCCCGCCGATGACGGCCGGTGCGGCGCGCATCCGCGTGACCTACCAGGTCGATGCGGACGGGCTGCTGTCGGTGTTTGCGCGCGAGCAGCATTCGGGCGTCGAGGCGTCGGTCGTCGTGAAGCCGTCGTACGGCCTCGCCGACGACGACATCGCGAAGATGCTCGAGGACAGCTTCAAGACCGCCGAGATCGACATGCGGGCACGCGCGCTGCGCGAAGCGCAGGTCGAGGCCGAGCGGATGATCGAGGCGACGCAGGCGGCGCTGGCGGCCGACGGCGAATTGCTCGACGACGCCGAACGCACGCAGGTCGACGCGCTCGTCGCGGCGCTGCGCACGATCGCGCAGGGCGACGACACGGACGCGATCGAGACCGCGACCAAGACGCTGGCCGACGGCACCGACGAATTCGCGGCGCGCCGGATGGACAAGAGCATCAAGCGCGCACTGTCGGGCCGCCGCCTCGACGAGATCTGAACGAACGAACTGCATGCGGGCCGGCGACGGCCCGCACGATATTGAACCGTGCGGCGCCAGCCGCCGCACCCTGACTGACGGAACGGACATGCCTCAACTGGTGGTGCTGCCTCACGTCGAACTGTGCCCGGACGGCGCAGTGATCGACGCGACGCCCGGCAAGAGTATTTGCGACAACCTGCTCGACCACGGGATCGAGATCGAGCATGCGTGCGAGAAGTCGTGCGCGTGCACGACCTGCCACGTGGTGATCCGCGAGGGCTTCAACGATCTCGAGCCGTCCGAGGAGGACGAAGACGACCTGCTCGACAAGGCATGGGGCCTCGAGCCGACATCACGCCTGTCGTGCCAGGCGATCGTGAAGGAAGATTCGGACCTGGTGGTCGAGATCCCGAAGTACTCGATCAACCACGCGAAGGAAAATCACTGACGGATCGGCGGGGCGGACTCGCCACGTATACGGGAGAGCAGGCCATGAAATGGACCGATTCGCGCGAAATCGCCATCGCGCTGGCAGAGAAGCATCCGGACGTCGATCCGCAGCGGGTCAATTTCGTCGACCTGCGCCAATGGGTCATCGAGCTGGACGGCTTCACCGACGACCCGGCGCACTCGGGCGAGAAGATCCTCGAAGCGATCCAGGCCCACTGGATCGACGAATCGGACTTCGACGACGAAGACTGAGGTTCGCGCCGACGCCCGCACCGCGTGGCGCCGGCAACGCTCCCGCAAAAGGAAAAGGCTCGTGACGCGTCACGAGCCTTTTTCATTTCCGCGCGGCGCAAGAGCCGCGCGGCGATTCGTCATGCATTACGAGCCGACCAGCGTGCCGTTCTCGATCCGCACGCGCTGGCCCTGGCCGAACGGCGGCGGGTTGTGGTACGTGAACGTGCGCGTCGCGCCGCTTTCCATCTGGACCTGCACCTGGTAGTCGGTTTCCGCGCGCACCTGCTTCTCGACCTGGTTGCCGGCGAGACCGCCGCCGAGCGCGCCGATGATCGTCATCGCGGTGCGGCCGTTGCCGTGACCGAACTGGTTGCCGAGCAGGCCGCCGGCCGCTGCGCCGCCGACCGCGCCGATCCCCGAGCTCTGGCCCGGCGTGCGCGTCTGCGTGATCGCGACGACCGTGCCGCAGGTCTGGCAATAGGCCGGCTGCGCGGGTGCGGACGGCTGTTGCGCGTATTGCGGCGGTTGCGGTGCCGGCGTATGGCGGTGGTGCGTGGCTGCCGGGCGCGGCGCGGGCCGCGGCTCGGCTTGTGCCGCAGCTGCTTTCTCAGCAGCGGCTTTCTCGGCCGCAGCCTTCTGCGCGGCCTGTTCGGCTGCCTGCTGCTGCGCTTGCGCGGCGAGCGCGGCGCTGGCTGCCGCGGCCGTATCGACGGCCGGCTGCGACGCGATCAGCGCGGCCTGGGTCTGGCCGTTCTGCGCGTTGTTGCTGCTGGCCTTCGGGAAGATGCCCGTGATCGCGGCAGTGGCGGCGAGGCTGGCGACGATGACGGCGCCTGCGGCGGTCGCGATGAGCGGGTGCAGGCGTTGCTTTTGCGGCGTGGTTTGATTCTGGTTGTCCATTTTCTTCTCCGGTGTCGACCCGGTTTCGCACGTTGGCGCTGGCCGGATCCCACGCTCGGGAGCGAGCAGACTTGGCGTTCCGGCGCCTCGTTCTGGTCCCGTGGTCATGCGTGGTGACGCAACAGGAGTGTCGTCCACGAGCGAGCGGCGCACCGTATCAAGGTGTAACGAATTGCAGCGCGGGATCGGCGTTTGCTACAGGGAAAACCCGGAGAAGGCCGTCGCGACGAGGGAATAAAACGGGGGAGGATCGAAAACCGGTGAACGCCGGCAGGCGGGATTTACGCGTGGTTACAAAGCTGACGCGTGCGCGCCGCAGGGCGCGGCGCACACGCTGGCACGCCGTCAGTCTTCGCGGCGCAGGTGCGGGAACAGCAGCACGTCGCGGATCGTCGGGCTGTCGGTCAGCAGCATCACGAGACGGTCGATGCCGATCCCGCAACCGCCCGTCGGCGGCATCCCGTGTTCGAGCGCGCGGATGTAGTCGGCGTCGAAGAACATCGCTTCCTCGTCGCCGGCATCCTTCTGCTCGACCTGCTTCTTGAAGCGCGCGGCCTGGTCTTCCGGATCGTTCAGCTCCGAGAAGCCGTTCGCGATCTCGCGGCCGGTCATGAACAGCTCGAAACGCTCGGTGATGCCCGGCACCGTGTCCGACGCGCGTGCGAGCGGCGACACTTCGACCGGGTAGTCGATGATGTAGGTCGGCTCCCACAGCTGCGATTCGGCGGTTTCCTCGAACAGCGCGAGCTGCAGCGCGCCGATGCCGGCGTTCAGGAAGGCCGGCTGCGACACGTCGACGCCGAGGCGCTTCAGTTCGGAACGCAGGAACGCGTCGTCCGACAGCTGGCCGTCGGTGTACTGCGGCGCGTACTTTTGGATCGCCTGCGTGATCGTCAGGCGGTGGAACGGCTTCGCGAGATCGAGCTCGCGGCCCTGGTACTGGATCGTCGCGGTGCCGAGCGCATCGATCGCCGCCTGGCGGATCAGCTGCTCGGTGAAGTCCATCAGCCAGCGGTAGTCGGTGTACGCGGCGTAGAACTCCATCATCGTGAATTCCGGGTTGTGGCGCGGCGACACGCCTTCATTCCGGAAGTTGCGGTTGATCTCGAACACGCGTTCGAAACCGCCGACGATCAGGCGCTTCAGGTACAGCTCCGGCGCGATGCGCAAGAACATCTGCATGTCGAGCGCGTTGTGGTGCGTGACGAACGGCTTGGCCGCGGCGCCGCCCGGGATCGGGTGCAGCATCGGCGTCTCGACTTCCATGAAGTCGGCGTTGTCCATGAACTTGCGGATCGACGCGATGGTCTTGGTGCGCGCGCGGAACGTGTCGCGCGTTTCCGGCGTGACGATCAGGTCGACATAGCGCTGGCGATAGCGCATTTCCTGGTCGGCGAGGCCGTGGAACTTGTCCGGCAGCGGACGCAGCGCCTTCGACAGCAGGCGCAGTTCCTTGCACTGGACCGACAGCTCGCCCTTGTTGGTGCGGAACAGCACGCCGCGTGCGGCGACGATGTCGCCCAGGTCCCACTTCTTGAATGCGTCGTAGGTTTCCGCGCCGACGTCGTTCGGCGTCACGAAGAACTGGATCTGGCCCGAACCGTCCTGCACCGTCGCGAAGCTCGCCTTGCCCATCACGCGCTTGAGCATCATGCGGCCGGCGACCGACACCTCGACCGGGTTCGCTTCGAGCGCGGCCTTGTCCGAGTCGGCGAATTTCACCTGGAGATCGGCGGCGTGATGCGTCGGCCGGAAATCGTTCGGATAGGCGACGCCTTGCTCGCGCAGTGCGCGCAGCTTCTCGCGGCGCTCGGCGATGATCTGGTTTTCGTCCGCCGCGACGGCGGGCTGCGTTTGGGTCGGTTCGGTCATGATGGTCGGAATTCGGAGTGGGTGCGGCAACGCAACGGGAAGGGCGGCGCGACCGGAGGGGCCGCGCCGCGGCGCTTACACGCCCTGTTTGAGGCTCGCGCTGATGAAGTCGTCGAGATCGCCGTCGAGGACGGCTCTCGTGTTGCTCATTTCGACGTTCGTGCGCAGGTCCTTCACGCGGCTCTGGTCGAGCACGTACGAACGGATCTGGTGGCCCCAGCCCACATCGGTCTTGCTCGATTCGAGCTTGTCCTGTTCGGCCTGGCGCTTGCGCATTTCGACTTCGTACAGGCGCGATTTCAGCATCGCCATTGCTTCGGCGCGGTTGCGGTGCTGCGAGCGGTCGTTCTGGCACTGCACGACGATACCGGTCGGCATGTGCGTGATCCGCACCGCGGAGTCGGTCTTGTTGATGTGCTGGCCGCCCGCGCCCGATGCGCGGTACGTGTCGATGCGCAGGTCGGCCGGGTTGATCTCGACTTCGATCGAATCGTCGATTTCCGGATAGACGAACACCGACGAGAACGACGTGTGACGGCCGCCCGACGAGTCGAACGGCGACTTGCGCACGAGGCGATGGATGCCCGTTTCGGTGCGCAGGAAGCCGTATGCGTATTCGCCCGTGACCTTGACCGTCGCGTTCTTGATGCCGGCGACGTCGCCGTCGGACTCTTCGAGCACCTCGGCCTTGAAGCCCTTGCGTTCGCAGTAGCGCAGGTACTGGCGCAGCAGCATCGATGCCCAGTCGCACGCCTCGGTGCCGCCGGCGCCGGCCTGGATGTCGATGAAGCAGTTGTTCGGGTCGGCCGGGTTCGAGAACATCCGGCGGAACTCGATGTCGCCGACGCGTGCTTCGAGCTTCTTCGCGTCGTCTTCCGATGCGACGAGGGTGTCTTCGTCGCCTTCCTCGCGTGCGAGCTCGAACAGGTCGAGCGCATCGCGCAGGTCGCTATCGAGCGCCGTCAGCGTCGTGACGACGCCTTCGAGCAGCTTTTTCTCGCGGCCGAGCGCCTGGGCGTTCTTCGAATCGTTCCAGACGTTCGGGTCCTCGAGTTCCTTGTTGACTTCGGTCAGACGCGCAGCTTTGGCGTCGTAGTCAAAGATACCCCCGAAGCTCGCCCGCGCGGTTGCGCAGGTCGAGCAGGGAGCTTTCGATCGCGTTGAGACGTTCCGCTTCCATGATCGTTCGCTGTTCTTGCTTCGTAAAAAAGCGGAATTATAGCCGATCGGCAGGGTTTCCCGGTGACGCGGAGTGTGCTTGCGCGCGCGCCGCGGCCCCGTCCGGCGCGGCGCGCATGTGGTCCGCATGGTTCGCACATGGCCCGCGGGCGCCGCGGGCCGGGTGGCCGGCCGGTCGGCGCTCAGCCGGCCGCGTGTTCGACGATCAGCTGGACGCGCGTCACGCCGTTCCACGTGTCGGCCACGAGGCGGTACGCGATCAGCGCGCTCGCCGGCAGCGGCTCGGTGTGGTTGAACCAGATCGCGTTGAAGCGCTGGCGGCCGCGCGCCAGTTGCAGCTTCAGGTGCTTTTCCTTCACGAGCGACTGCGACACGACGTCGAATTCGCCGGAGAAAAGCGGGGCCGGAAAGCCCTGGCCCCAGACGGCTTCGTCGAGCAACCCGACGAACTGCGGCGTGAAATACGCTTCCTCGAGTTCGCCGTCGGTCTCGATCACGCGCGCCAGCGCGTCGTCGGACAGCCATTCGCGCGCGACGGCCTCGAACGCGGCCGCGAAGCGCGGCACGTTGTCGGTGTCGAGCGTGAGACCGGCCGCCATCGCGTGGCCGCCGAACGCGACGATCAGGTCGGGCTCGCGCTTCGACACGAGGTCGAGCGCATCGCGCAGGTGGAAGCCGGGAATCGAGCGGCCCGAACCCTTGACCCGCGTGCCGGCCTCGTCCGCATGCGCGAACGTGAACGACGGGCGGTGGAATTTCTCCTTGAGCCGTCCGGCGACGATGCCGATCACGCCCTGGTGCCACTCGGGATTGAACAGCGTGATCGTGCATGCGTCGGCCGGATCGACGTCGGCGAGATCGGCGAGCGCCTGCTGCTGCATGCCGGCCTCGATCTCGCGGCGCTCGCGGTTCATCACGTCGAGCTGCTGCGCGAGGTCCCACGCGCGGCCGATGTCGTCGGTGATCAGGCACTCGATGCCGAGCGACATGTCCGAGAGCCGCCCCGCAGCGTTCAGGCGCGGGCCGAGGCCGAAGCCGAGGTCGAAGCCCGATGCGGTGCGCGCCTCGCGGCCGGCGGCGCGGAACAGCGCGGCGATACCCGGCTGCATGCGGCCGTTGCGGATGCGCTGCAGCCCCTGTGCGACGAGCACGCGGTTGTTGCCGTCGAGCCGCACCACGTCGGCGACGGTGCCAAGCGCGACGAGGTCGAGCAGCCCGTCGAGACGCGGTTCGGTCTCCTTGCTCGCGAATGCGCCGCGGCGGCGCAGCTCGGCGCGCAGCGCGAGCAGCACGTAGAACATCACGCCGACGCCGGCGATGTGCTTGCTCGGGAACGCGCAGCCGGGCTGGTTCGGGTTGACGATCGCGCGTGCGGCGGGCAGCGCGTCGCCGGGCAGGTGGTGGTCGGTCACGAGCACGTCGATGCCGCGTGCGTTCGCGGCCTCGACGCCCGCGACGCTCGCGATCCCGTTGTCGACGGTGATCAGCAGGTCGGGCTTGCGCGCGGCCGCGAGTTCGACGATCTCGGGCGTGAGCCCGTAGCCGTATTCGAAGCGGTTCGGCACCAGGTAGTCGATTTGCGCGCCGAACATCCGCAGGCCGCGCACCGCGACCGCGCTGGCGGTCGCGCCGTCGCAGTCGTAGTCGGCGACGACCAGCAGGCGCCGCTGGTCGGCGATCGCGTCGGCGAGCAGCGCCGCGGCGTCCGCGCAGCCTTTCAGTTCGGTGGGCGGCACGAGGCGCGCGAGCGCCGTCTCGATGTCGGTCGGGGACTGCACGCCGCGCGACGCGTACAGGCGCGCGAGGACGGGATGCAGGCCGTGGCGCGCGAGCGCTTCGGCGTCGGCGGGCGCGACGGGGCGGGTAACGATCCGGGTCATACAGGTCGGGTTATTCGAACAGGGATGCCAGCGCGCGGCGGCGCCAGAACTTGCGCAGGTCGCCGCGCGTCGCTTGCAGCGTCACGGAGCTGGTGTCGCCGCACAGCGTGAAGTCGACGCCGGCCAGCTCGCCGTTCTGCAGCGCGGCGAGGGCGGGCGCGAACCAGTCGCGCTCGAGCGCGGCGAGCGCGTCGTGCCAGCGTGCCCAGTCCTGTTCGATGAACGGGGCGGACAGCGTGGGCAGCTCGACGAGCGTCGCGCCGGCGGCGGCGGGTAGTGCGCCGAATGCGGCCGGCACGGCGCCGGCCTCGGCCTGCGCCGCGCGCGCGAGGCCGAGCGCGGCGGGCGACACGGACAGCACGCGCGCGAACGGCTTGCCGACCGGCTTCAGCGTGCCCTGCGCGTGGAACCAGATCGAATTGACGGCGGGCAACCCGCGCGCTTCGCGCGCTTCGTTGACCGGATGCTGGAACCACGCCATCTGCACTTCGTTCTGCAGCTTCATCCACATCCGCGAGCGTTCGCCGGTGTGCGCCTCGTGCGGCAACCAGATCTCGATGTTGCGGCCGCTGGCGCGCAGCGGCGCGGCGCCGGCGAGGCGGGCGAGCTGCTCGCTGGACAGGTACCAGCGCGCCGGATGCGGCGCTTCCAGTCGCACGCCGAGCTCCTCGATCAGCGGGCGCGCGACCGCCAGCAACGCGGCGGCGTCGCCGTCGTCGAGCGCGAGGCTCGCCGGGTCGACGAGCACGAGGTGATCGTGCGCGATTTCGACGTGAACCGGCTCGACGCATGCCCAGGCCTGGGTGCCCGGGTCGCCGCCGTCCGCCAGCAGCATGTAGGGCGCGAGCGGTGCCTCGTCGGCGGCGTTGCCCTGGGTCGCGCCGAACCGGCGGGCCAGCCAGCGCTCGTGCGGCAGCGTGCGCTGGAAGTCCTCGCCGGCCACGCGCTCGACGAGGCTCGCGCGGGCGAGCAACTTTTCGAGCGCGGGGCTGTCCAGCGTGTGCAGGGACGAGGCCGCATCGGCCGCCGACGGCAGCGCGAACGGAACGAGAAAATGGAGGCGTCGGTCGTGCATGATGGTGCGCATTGTATGGCAAACTGCGCGCGTGATCGGGCCGGCTGACGGTCCGATTGGGCCCGATTGCGTCCGGCGACCGCTTTTTTCGACCGCGCCCCGGGCGGCGCTCCGGCCTCGGGCCGCCATCCCCGCCGTAACCAGCAGAAAGGATTCGCTTGAAACTTCCGTACGAATGGCAGATCGGCTGGCGCTACACGCGCGCCGGCAAACGCACGACCGGCAACGGCTTCATTTCCTTCATCGCGCTCGTGTCGATGCTCGGGATCGCGCTCGGCGTCGCGGCGCTGATCGTCGTGCTGTCCGTGATGAACGGCTTCCAGAAGGAAGTGCGCGACCGCATGCTGTCGGTGCTCGCGCACGTCGAGGTGTTCTCGCCGACCGGCTCGATGCCCGACTGGCAACTGACCGCGCAGGAAGCGCGCCGCAATCCGTCGGTGACGGGCGCGGCGCCGTACGTCGACGCGCAGGCGCTGCTCACGCGCCAGGACGCGGTGAGCGGCGTGATGCTGCGCGGCGTCGAGCCGTCGCTCGAACCGCAGGTGTCGGACATCGGCAAGGACATGAAGGCGGGCCAGCTCGCCGCGCTCGTGCCCGGCCAGTTCGGCATCGTGCTCGGCGACGCGCTCGCCGGCAACCTCGGCGTGACGGTCGGCGACAAGGTCACGCTCGTCGCTCCCGAAGGCACGATCACGCCGGCCGGGATGATGCCGCGGCTCAAGCAGTTCACGGTCGTCGGCGTGTTCGAGTCGGGCCACTACGAATACGACAGCACGCTCGCGATGATCAACATCCGCGACGCGGAGGCGCTGTTCCGGATGGCCGCGCCGACCGGCGTGCGGCTGCGGCTCACCGACATGCAGAAGGCGCCGCAGGTCGCGGTCGAGCTGTCGCATACGCTGTCGGGCAGCCTGTACATCCGCGACTGGACCCAGCAGAACAAGACCTGGTTCTCGGCCGTGCAGATCGAGAAGCGGATGATGTTCATCATCCTCACGCTGATCATCGCGGTGGCAGCGTTCAACCTCGTGTCGTCGCTCGTGATGACGGTGACCAACAAGCAGGCCGACATCGCGATCCTGCGCACGCTCGGCGCGCAGCCGGGCTCGATCATGAAGATCTTCGTCGTGCAGGGCGTGACGATCGGCTTCGTCGGCACCGCATCGGGCGTCGCGCTCGGCTGCCTGATCGCGTGGAGCATTCCGTGGCTGATCCCGATGATCGAGCACCTGTTCGGCGTGCAGTTCCTGCCGCCGTCGGTGTACTTCATCAGCGAGCTGCCGTCCGAGCTCGTCGCGGGCGACGTCATCAAGATCGGCCTGATCGCGTTCGTGCTGTCGGCCGTCGCGACGCTCTATCCGAGCTGGCGCGGCGCGAAGGTGAAGCCGGCGGAGGCGCTGCGCTATGAATGATCGCGCGACCGCATTCGCGGATTCACGACAACCCATCAGACAGGACTCGGCAGGTATGCAGGAATA
Organism: Burkholderia sp. Bp9015; assembly: GCF_003853505.1. Classification (NCBI taxonomy): domain Bacteria; kingdom Pseudomonadati; phylum Pseudomonadota; class Betaproteobacteria; order Burkholderiales; family Burkholderiaceae; genus Burkholderia; species Burkholderia sp. Bp9015. Next base: position 61,545 of record NZ_QTPZ01000023.1, on the reverse strand, counting down.
CGTGCTTCAGGCGCGCGGGATCACGAAGGCGTTCGTGCAGGGCGGCTTCAACGTGCAGGTGCTCAACAACACCGAGCTGACGGTGCGGCGCGGCGAGAAGCTGGCGGTCGTCGGCGCGTCGGGCTCCGGCAAGAGCACGCTGCTGCACGTGCTGGGCGGCCTCGACGAACCGAGCGCGGGCGAAGTGTCGCTGCTCGGCAAGCCGTTTACGCAGCTCGCCGAGCGCGAGCGCAACGAGCTGCGCAACCGCGCGCTCGGCTTCGTCTACCAGTTCCATCACCTGCTGCCGGAATTCACCGCGCTCGACAACGTCGCGATGCCGCTGCGCATCCGCCGGATGACGACCGAGGACGCGCGCGCGCAGGCACAGGCGATGCTCGAACGTGTCGGTCTCGGCCCGCGTGCGAAGCACCGGCCGGGCGAGCTGTCGGGCGGCGAGCGGCAGCGCGTCGCGATCGCGCGCGCGCTGGTGACGAAGCCGGCCTGCGTGCTCGCCGACGAGCCGACCGGCAACCTCGACGGCACGACGGCCGATACCGTGTTCAACCTGATGCTCGAATTGTCCGAGACGCTCGAAACGAGCTTCGTGATCGTCACGCACGATCCCGAGCTCGCCGCGCGCTGCGACCGCATCATGCGCCTGCGCGACGGCGTGCTGCACGAGGAGCCGGCGCTGCCGGTGTGAACGAACGCCTCCGCCGTGCCGCCGGACGAGTCCCGGCGTTGCGGCGGGGCGCAGGAAAGCCGCCATGTGGATCGATACGCATTGCCATCTCGATGCCGCCGAATTCGACGCCGACCGCGACGCGGTCACGCAGGCGGCGCGTGCGGCCGGCGTGTCGCGCATCGTGATTCCGAGCATCGGGCGCGACAACTTCACGACCGTGCGCGAACTGGCGCAGCGCACGCCGGGCGCGGTCTATGCGCTCGGCATCCACCCGATGTATACGCCGCACGCACGCGACGAGGATCTCGACCGGCTGCGCATGGAGATCGAGGCGAGCCTCGACGATCCGCGCTTCGTCGCGATCGGCGAGATCGGGCTCGACTACTTCGTGCCGGGGCTCGACGAAGCGCGGCAGCAATTCTTCTACCAAGGGCAGCTCAAGCTCGCGCGGGAATTCGACCTGCCGGTGCTGTGCCACGTGCGCAAGTCGCAGGACCGCGTGCTCGCCGGGCTGCGCCGCTTCGGCGTGCGGCGCGGCATCGCGCATGCGTTCAACGGCAGTTTCCAGCAGGCCGACGCGTATCTCGCACAGGGGCTGCATCTCGGTTTCGGCGGCAACGTGACGTTCGGACGCGCGTTGCAGATCCGCCGGCTCGCCGCGCAGTTGCCGCTCGACGCGATCGTCGTCGAGACCGACGCGCCCGACATCGCGCCCGAATGGGCGTACAAGTCCCGCAATGCGCCCGACCAGGTGCCGCGCATCGGTGCCGTGCTCGCCGAGCTACGCGGGATCGACGCGCACGCGCTGTCCCTATCCACAACGGCTAACGCGCTCGGCGCGCTGCCGCGACTCGCCCTTTCGTCCGCATAATCGTTGCCGGAAGGCGCCGTCTCGACAGCGGCAGCGCCAGGTCGACGAGGAGGCGCGATGCGCGTGTGGTGGATCGCGTTCGCGCTCGGCGTCGTCGTGCTGCAGCGGCAGGCGGCGTTGCCGGGCGCGGGCGGCTGGGCAGGCGGGGCGGCGGTGCTGGCCGGTTGCGGCGCGCTGCTCGCATGGTGTGCGCGGCGCCGTCGAACCCGCGCGATCGTCGCGCTCCGGTGGGTGCTGTGCGGGTACGCCGCCGGTGCGATCGGATTCGGCTATGCGGCCGCGCGCGCCGAATGGCGGCTGCGTGACAGCCTGCCCGTCGAGCGGGAAGGGCGCAACATCGTCGTCACGGGCGTGATCCGCGGGTTGCCGGTGATCGACGACACCGGTGCGCGACTGCTGTTTGCCGTCGAATCGAACGATGCGGCGCTGGCCCGGTTTCCTCCCGTGATCCGGTTGTCGTGGCGCACGTACGGCGCGCCCGGAGCACGCGACGCGATGCCCGATTTGCGCGCCGCGCAGCGCTGGCGCCTCGTCGTGCGCCTGAAGCGTCCGCATGCCGAGGCGAATCCCGGCGTGCGAGACAGCGAGGCGGCATGGCTCGCCGCGGGCATTCGCGCGATCGGCTATGTGGTCGCGCCCGAGCGGGCGGAACTGCTCGACGCGCGTGCGTCGGGATGGCGCGCGTCGATCGATCGGCTGCGCGACGCGCTGCGTGCCCGTATCGGCGATGCGCTCGGCAGCGGCGCGCGCCATCACGGCATCGTGACCGCGCTCGCGGTCGGCGATCAATCCGGCATCGGCGACGACGCGTGGCGCGTGCTGCGCAATACGGGCACGAGTCATCTGGTCGCGATCTCCGGGCTGCACGTCGGGCTCGTCGGCGCGCTCGCCGGCGGGATCGCATCGATCGTCTGGCGGCGTCTGCGCTGGCGAGGACGTGCGGCGGCGCTGATGATTCCCGCGCCTTACGTGGCTTCGGTTGCCGCGCTGACGGCAGCCGCCGGCTATGCGGCGCTCGCCGGCTTCAACGTGCCGGCGCAGCGCGCATGGTGGATGATCGCGGCCGGTGCGGCCGCCTATCTGGCCGGACGCAGCGTGCCGACGTCCACGGTGCTGTGCGCGGCGCTCGGCGGCGTGCTGCTCGCCGATCCGTGGGCCGTGTTGTCCGCCGGGTTCTGGCTGTCGTTCGGCGCGGTCGCGGTGATCCTGATGGCGGTCGCGGGCTGGCGCGCGGTGCGCGAATTCGACGGGGGCGACAGGCGCGACAGCGGCGACGGTGCGGGGGATGGCACCGCCGCGGTCGACCGCTGGAGGTGGCTGCGAGCAGGGTGCGCGCGTACCGGGCGCCGAATCGCGGAGGCCACGCGCGTGCAGTACGCGGTGACGATCGGCCTCGCGCCGCTGACGGCAGCGTGGTTCGCGCAGATCTCGGTATCCGGCCCGTTCGGCAATGCGTTCGCGATCCCGTGGGTCAGTGCCGTCGTGACGCCGGTCGTGCTCGCCGGTATCGGGTTGCCCGCGCCGTTGGACGGCTATGCGTTCCGGCTCGCGCATGCGGCGCTCGAACCGATGATGGCGCTGCTGGGGCATCTCGCCGACTGGCCGGCCGGCGTATTCTGGCTGCGCATGCCCGACTGGCCGGTGTTGATGCTGGCGTGCATCGGCGTCGCATGGGTGTTGATGCCGCGCGGCTGGCCGCTGCGCTGGGCCGCGCCGATCACGTGGCTGCCGCTGCTTGTGCCGGCGCCGGATAAACCGCCGCCGGGCGGCTTCCGGCTGACCGTGCTCGACGTCGGGCAGGGCGCGTCGGTGCTGGTCGAGACCGCGCGCCGGACCTTGCTGTTCGATGCGGGGCCGGGGCCGGAGTCGACCCATGCCGGCCAGCGGATCGTTGCGCCGTCGTTGCGCTCGCGCGGAATCCGGACCGTCGATACGCTCGTGCTCAGTCATGCGGACGCCGATCACGCGGGCGGCGCGGCGGCCGTCTATGCGGCGGTCGAGGTGCGTCAGCTGCTTGCCGGCATCGCGCCGCGGCACCGGCTGTGGCGCGACGCGCAGGCGGCCGGCGTGACCGATCGGTTGCCTTGCGCGGCCGGGCAGCGGTGGAGCTGGGACGGTGTCGTGTTCACGATGCTGTGGCCGCCGCGCATGGAGGGGGCCGGTCCGTCGAACGAACAATCGTGCGTGCTGCGCATCGACGCGGTGGGCACGTCGGCCCTGCTGACGGGCGACATCGAGGCGCGCGCCGAGCGCCGCCTGGTGGCCGATGCGCGCGACGCGCTGGCCGCACAGATCCTCGTCGTGCCGCACCATGGCAGCCGCACGTCGTCGGTCGAGCCTTTCCTCGATTCGGTCGGGCCGCGCGTCGCGGTATTTCCTGTAGGCTATCGCAATCGCTTCGGGCATCCGCACCGGACGGTCCTCGCGCGCTACGAGGCGCGCGGGATTCCGCTGCCACGCACCGATCGCGACGGGGCCGTGCGGTTCGACGTCGCGCCGGCGGACGGCGGTTTTGCGTTCGAGCGTTATCGCGATGCGCAGCGACGGTACTGGATGGACCGGTGAGTTGGTGTGATGGCGCGCAGCAGGAACGAAGAGACCGGACACGTGCTGGAGCAGCGGAGCCCGCCGATCGCGAAGCATGGGGCGGGAGTAAGTGCTAAAGCACCAACTCCCGTCGACCGCGAAGCATGGGACGGGAGTAAGCGCTAAAGCGCCAACTCCCGTCGACAAAGGAGACATTGGCGTTTGAAGGACATCCTCCACTTCTCGCACGCGAACGGTTTTCCGGCCTCGACGTACCGGACGATCTTCGCCGAGCTGGCAGACGACTACGACCTGCGTTACATCGAGCGCATCGGCCACGACCGCCGCTACCCGGTGACACGCGACTGGCCGCATCTCGTCGAGCAGCTGCTCGACGACATCGGCAGCCGCTACGAGCGCCCGGTCTGGCTCGTCGGCCATTCGCTCGGCGGCTACCTGTCGCTGATGGCCGCGCTGAAAAAACCGCACTGGGTGCGCGGCGTGGTGATGATCGATTCACCGATCATCGCGGGATGGCGCGCCGGCGCGCTGCGGGCGAGCCAGTGGGCCGGGCTCGACGAGCGGCTGTCGCCGGCGGCCGCGACGCGCAACCGGCGCACGCGCTGGGCGAGCCGCGACGAAGCCTGGCGGCACTTTCACGAGAAACCCGCGTTCGCGCGCTGGGACGAGCGGATGCTGTCGGACTACATCGACCACGGCATCCCGCAGGCGGGCGCCGACGGCGAACGCGCGCTCGCATTCGACCGGCAGGTCGAATACCTGATCTACCGGACGCTGCCGCACACGCTCGGCCCGCGGCTCGCGCACGGCGCGCCGGTGCCGCTCGGCTTTCTCGCCGGCACGCGCTCGCGCGAGGTGCGGCAGGTCGGGCTCGAGGCGACGCGCCGCGCCACGCGCGGGCGCATCGAATGGATCGAGGGCAGCCACCTGTTCCCGATGGAGCGGCCGATCGAGACGGCCCGCGCATTGCAGCGGATGCTGAATTCGCTGAAAACGGCGGAGGGCGGCGTGCCGCGCGACAGCGCAGCGCTCGCGAACAGCGCCTGACGCCTTGGTCCGGTGCTCCGCGTCCGGCGTGCGCGGTTGCACCGTCCGGCCGGCCGGTTCGCCCCGGCGCGCACGGCTGGCGCGGCACAGCACGAAAGGGCGGGATCATCGCGTCAATTGCTGAGAGAAGGGCGGGCTTTACGGTATAATCCGTTTTTCCCGCGAGCATCCAGCGATGACCAAATATGTTTTCGTCACCGGCGGCGTAGTTTCTTCCCTCGGCAAGGGTATTGCCGCCGCCTCTCTCGCCGCGATCCTCGAATCGCGCGGTCTGAAAGTCACCCTCCTCAAACTCGATCCCTACATCAACGTCGACCCCGGCACGATGAGCCCGTTCCAGCACGGCGAAGTGTTCGTGACGGAAGACGGAGCGGAGACCGACCTCGACCTCGGCCACTACGAGCGCTTCATCAGCACGAAGATGCGCAAGGCCAACAACTTCACGACCGGCCAGATCTACGAATCGGTGATCCGCAAGGAACGCCGCGGCGACTATCTCGGCAAGACCGTGCAGGTGATTCCGCACATCACGAACGAAATCCAGGCGTTCATCGAGCGCGGGGCGGCATCGGCCACCTGCGGCGAACCGGACGTCGCGATCGTCGAGATCGGCGGCACGGTCGGCGACATCGAGTCGCTGCCGTTCCTCGAGGCCGCGCGCCAGATGAGCCTGCGCCTCGGCCGCAATAGCGCGTGCTTCGTGCACCTGACGCTCGTGCCGTACGTCGCGACGGCCGGCGAACTGAAGACGAAGCCGACCCAGCACAGCGTGCAGAAGCTGCGCGAGATCGGCATCCTGCCGCACGTGCTGCTGTGCCGTGCGGACCGCCGCATCCCGGACGACGAATCGAAGAAGATCTCGATGTTCTCGAACGTGCCGGAAGACGCCGTGATCTCGGTGTGGGACGCCGACAGCATCTACAAGATTCCGCAGATGCTGCACGACCAGGGCCTCGACCGGATCATCTGCGAAGAGCTGAAGCTGTCGCCGAAGGACGCCGACCTGAGCATGTGGTCGGAACTCGTCGAGAAGCTGGAAAACCCGAAACACGAAGTGACGATCGGCATGGTCGGCAAGTACGTCGATCTGACCGAGTCGTACAAGTCGCTGATCGAGGCGCTGCGCCACGCATCGCTGCACACGTCGACCAAGGTCAACATCGAGTACATCGACTCGGAAGAGATCGAGACGAACGGTGTCGACAGCCTGAAGCATCTCGACGCCGTGCTGGTGCCGGGCGGTTTCGGCCGTCGCGGCACGGAAGGCAAGATCGCGGCGATCCGCTATGCGCGCGAGGCAAAGGTGCCGTACCTCGGCATCTGTCTCGGCATGCAGCTCGCGGTGATCGAATTCGCGCGCGACGTCGTCGGCCTGAAGCAGGCGAACAGCACGGAATTCGATCCGGAAACGCCGGAACGCGTGGTCGCGCTGATCACCGAGTGGCACGACCGCGAAGGCAAGGTCGAGACGCGCACCGAGGAATCCGATCTCGGCGGCACGATGCGCCTCGGCTCGCAACGCTGCCCGATCAAGCCCGGCACGATGGCCGAAGAGATCTATGGCAAGGACGTGAACGAGCGCCATCGCCACCGTTATGAAGTCAATAACCGCTTCGTGCCCCAGCTCGAAGCCGGCGGCCTTATCATCAGCGCCCGTACCCCGAGCGAGGATCTGCCGGAAATGATGGAGCTGCCGCGCTCGATGCACCCGTGGTTCGTCGGCGTCCAGTTCCACCCGGAATTCACGTCCACGCCGCGTGACGGTCATCCCCTCTTCAAGTCGTTCGTCGAAGCCGCGCTCGCCAACAAGCAAGCGCGCGGAGTGTAAAGCATGAAGCTGTGCGATTTCGAGGTCGGTCTCGACCAGCCTTTCTTCCTGATCGCGGGTACCTGCGTCGTCGAATCGGAGCAGATGACGATCGACACGGCGGGCCGCCTGAAGGAGATCTGCGAGAAGCTGAACGTCCCGTTCATCTACAAGTCGTCCTACGACAAGGCGAATCGCAGCTCGGGCAAGTCGTTTCGCGGCCTCGGAATGGACGAGGGCCTGCGGATCCTCGGCGAGGTGAAGCGCCAGCTCAGCCTGCCGGTGCTGACCGACGTGCATTCGATCGAGGAGATCGAGCAGGTCGCGTCGGTCGTCGACGTGCTGCAGACGCCCGCGTTCCTGTGCCGCCAGACCGACTTCATCCACGCGTGCGCACGCTCGGGCAAGCCCGTCAACATCAAGAAGGGCCAGTTCCTCGCGCCGCACGACATGAAGAACGTGATCGACAAGGCGCGCGACGCGGCGCGTGAAGCGGGGCTGTCGGAAGACCGCTTCATGGCGTGCGAGCGCGGCGTCTCGTTCGGCTACAACAACCTCGTGTCGGACATGCGCTCGCTCGCGATCATGCGCGAGACGCACGCGCCGGTCGTGTTCGATGCGACCCACTCGGTGCAGCTGCCGGGCGGGCAGGGCACGAGCTCGGGCGGCCAGCGCGAATTCGTTCCGGTGCTCGCGCGTGCGGCGGTCGCGACGGGTGTCGCGGGCCTCTTCATGGAAACGCATCCGAATCCGGCCGAAGCGAAGTCGGACGGCCCGAACGCGGTGCCGCTGAACCGGATGGGCGCGCTGCTGGAGACCCTCGTCACGCTCGACCAGGCGGTGAAGCGCAATCCGTTCCTGGAAAACGATTTCAACTAAAGATCGAATGAACCATGCGACGGCTTCGCGCGTCAGTAGCGTAAGCAATGTCGGCGCGCATGCCGTCGCAGTTTGAAGAATCCATCGTCATTCTCAGAGGAAACCCATGAGTGCAATCGTAGATATCATCGGCCGCGAGATTCTGGATTCGCGCGGCAACCCCACCGTCGAATGCGACGTGCTGCTCGAATCGGGCACGATGGGCCGCGCGGCGGTGCCGTCGGGCGCGTCCACCGGCTCGCGTGAAGCGATCGAACTGCGCGACGGCGAAGCCGGCCGCTACAACGGCAAGGGCGTGCTGAAAGCGGTCGAGCACATCAACACCGAAATCTCCGAAGCCATCATGGGCCTCGACGCGTCGGAACAGGCGTTCCTCGACAAGACGCTGCTCGAGCTGGACGGCACCGACAACAAGTCGCGCCTCGGCGCGAACGCGATGCTGGCCGTGTCGATGGCCGTCGCGAAGGCAGCGGCTGAAGAAGCCGGCCTGCCGCTGTACCGCTACTTCGGCGGCTCGGGTGCGATGCAGCTGCCGGTCCCGATGATGAACATCGTCAACGGCGGCGCGCACGCGAACAACAGCCTCGACATCCAGGAATTCATGATCGTCCCGGTGAGCCAGCCGACGTTCCGTGAAGCCCTGCGTTGCGGCGCGGAAGTGTTCCACGCACTGAAGAAGATCCTGAGCGACCGCGGCATGAGCACGGCAGTCGGCGACGAAGGCGGCTTCGCGCCGAACTTCGGCAGCAACGACGAGTGCCTGTCGACGATCCTGCAGGCGATCGAGAAGGCCGGCTACCGTGCGGGCGAAGACGTGCTGCTCGCGCTCGACTGCGCGGCCTCCGAGTTCTACCACGACGGCAAGTACCAGCTCGCGGGCGAAGGCCTGCAACTGTCGTCGGCCGAATTCACCGACTACCTCGCGACGCTCGCCGACAAGTTCCCGATCGTGTCGATCGAAGACGGCATGCACGAAGGCGACTGGGACGGCTGGAAGCTGCTGACCGAGCGCCTCGGCAAGAAGGTGCAGCTCGTCGGCGACGACCTGTTCGTCACGAACACGCGCATCCTGAAGGAAGGCATCGAGAAGGGCATCGCGAACTCGATCCTCATCAAGATCAACCAGATCGGTACGCTGACCGAAACGTTCGCGGCAATCGAAATGGCGAAGCGCGCGGGCTACACGGCCGTGATCTCGCACCGCTCGGGCGAAACGGAAGATTCGACGATCGCGGACATCGCGGTCGGCCTGAACGCCGGTCAGATCAAGACGGGTTCGCTGTCGCGCAGCGACCGCATCTCGAAGTACAACCAGCTGCTGCGCATCGAGGAAGATCTCGGCGACATCGCGAGCTACCCGGGCAAATCGGCTTTCTATAACCTGCGCTAACGCGCTACTATCGGGTTCGTCATCTCGACGCCGCTCTGTGCATGTCGCGCGGAGCGGCGCTTCTTATATCTGCGTCTCTTACATGCGGCTTGTCACTGTCGTCCTGATTGCCTTGCTGGCGCTCATTCAGTACCCCCTATGGTGGGGACACGGCGGCTGGTTGCGGGTGCACGAATTGCGCCAGCAGCTCGGCGATCAGCTGCAGAAGAACGCGGACGAGAAGCTGCGCAATGAACGGATCGCGGGCGAAGTGCAGGATCTGCAGGGCGGTACTGCGGCCATCGAGGAGCGCGCGCGCTACGAGATGGGCATGGTGAAGGATGGCGAAGTGTTCGTGCAGTTCGTATCGCCGAACGCGCCGGCCAGCCCGCTGAACAACACGCCGTCGAGCACGTCGACGCGCGGTACCGTGTCCGCGGCACCCGTGCGTGTCGTGCCGAACCCGCAGTCGATCGCGAAACCGTCGCGGCATCACGGCGGCGAGAAGGGCAAGGCCGCGCATCACTGAGCGCGGGAGTCCGAACCATTGAAAAAGCGCGGGAAATGCCGCGCTTTTTTATTTCCTGTCAGTCGTCAATCGGGTCGGTCGACGCGATGTCGCGTCACCACCACCAGCCCGGGTAACCGTAGCCATAGCCGATGCCGGTGCCCCACCGGTTGCCCCAACCACCGCCGTAATAGCCGCCGTAGACGGTCACGGGTGGCGGCGAGTAATAGGACCACGCGCGCGCGGCGGCCTCGGCCGCCATCGCGTCGTTCTGCTCGCGCAGCACCTGCCGGTCGATCTCGTCGTAGCGTTTGCGCTCCGCGCTCGACAGGGCGGGCGGCCGGCCGCCCGACGCGCCTGGCTCGGGCAGGCGGCTCAGGATCGTCGACGTAGGCGGCTGCACCGCGCAGCCGGCGAGGGCCAGCGTGCCGGCTGCGACACTGGCCAGGACGAGAGTGCGGAACGGGCGATTCATGAGTTTCTCCAGCAGCGCGCCGCAGTGCAAAGCGGCTTGCGCCGAAGGCGGAACCTGCGGCGCGTGAGCCGTACGGGCGACGCTCGTGCGTCATTATGCGCCCGCGCCCGCATCGCGGGCACGGACGCGCGGCTCGCTCAGTGACGCTGGTCGGTCGCGGGCGTGATGCCGGTCGCGAGTTCCGGCGCGGCGAACAACTGCGCGACGTCGACGGGATCGAATTCGTAGCGCTGGTTGCAGAACTCGCAGTGGATCTCGACGTGACCGCGCTCGACGATCACGCTGTCGACTTCGTCGCGGCCGAGCATGCGCAGCATCGCGCCGACCTTCTCGCGCGAGCACGAGCACTGGAAACGCGTCCCGGCCGGGTCGAAGTGCTGCACGTTTTCCTGCCAGAACAGCCGGCGGAACACGACTTCCGGTTCGACCTCGAGCAACTCCTTGGCGGACAGCGTGCCGCCGAGCGTGCAGACGCGCTCCCAGGTGTCGGCGTCGGTCTCGGCGTTGCGCGGCACGATGCCGCCGTCGCCCGGCAGCTTCTGCAGCAGCATGCCGACCGCGCGGTCGCGATCGGCCGCGAGCCACAGCCGCGTGTCGAGCTGCTCCGAGTGGTGCATGTAGTGCTCGAGCACCTGCGACACCGATTCGAGCGGGCCGTCGACGCCGTTCAGCGGCACGATGCCCTGGTACGGCTGCTGGCCCGGCAGCTTCTCGGCCGGGTCGAGCGTGATCACGCAGCGGCCGTGACCGCTGGCGTTGACGAGCGACGCGAAGTGCATGTCGTCGCCGATCGTCTGCGCCGCGTCGCCGGCGAACTTGGCCGTGGCGCGCATCGACAGGTCCGAGCCGCACTGGACGACCAGCATCTGGACCGGCCCGTCGCCGAAGATCTGCATGATCAGGGTGCCGTGAAATTTCAGGTTCGCCGACAGCAGCGCACACGCGGCCATCATCTCGCCGAGCACCGTGCGCACCGGGGCAGGGTAGTCACGGCGGGAAAGCACCTCTTGCCACGTGTTGCGCAGCGACACGATCTCGCCGCGCACGGGTGCCGAATTGAACATGAATTTCTGTAACTGGTCGCTCACTCTTCTTCCTTGAAATCCGCGCGAATCAGCCGATCCGCACGAGTTGCTCCTTGAAATGCGCACGCCGCTCGACGTACGTCTTCGCATTTGCGCGCAGCCGCGCGATGTCGTCTGCCGACAGCTCGCGCACGACTTTCGCCGGGGCGCCGAGAATCAGCGAATTGTCCGGGAACGTCTTGCCTTCCGTCACGACCGCGCCGGCACCGACCAGACAGTTGCGGCCGATCACCGCTCCATTCAAGACCACCGCCTGAATCCCGATCAGCGAACCCTCGCCGATCGTGCACCCGTGCAGCATCGCCTGGTGCCCGATCGTCACGTTTTCGGCAATCGTCAGCGGAAAGCCGGGGTCCGTATGCAGGACCGCGCCTTCCTGGACATTGCTGCCGGTGCCGACCGTGATCGTCTCGTTGTCGCCGCGAATCGTCGCGCCGAACCAGACGCTCGCGTTTTCCTCCAGCACGACCTTGCCGATGATGGCCGCCGTATCGGCGACGAATACGCTTTCGTGGATCGTCGGGGCCGTCTCGCCCAGTTTGTAGATCGTCACGGAGTCTCCTGGTCTCTTCGATGATGGGCGCCGGTAGAATGGCGCGTCTGGCGTGCCGGGCGCGTTGCGTGACGGCACAAACGCTTATTGTAAACCGTCGCGTGCCTGCGCTCCCGCGATGCGCGCGGATGGTGCCCCCGTTTGATGAGCATGCAGCCTTCTTCCCTTACCGCGGCGCCGCGTTGCGTGCGCCGCGCCGCACTCGACGCGCTGCGGATCTCCGAGCCGGCCGCGAAGGCCTCGCAGGTCCGTGCGCTGTATGACGCGCTGCTGGCCGGACGGGCCGCGATCGCGCCGGCGCTCGGCCTGGACGAGCCGGCCGACCTGCCCGGCCGTCCGGCGCGCCCGCCGCTCGTCGAGCCGCGCCAGCTCGAGCGCCGCAGCATGCGCTCGCCCGCGGGGCGCGCGGTGTTGCTGCACGCGCTCGCGCATATCGAATTCAACGCGATCAACCTCGCACTCGACGCCGTGTGGCGCTTCGCCGGCATGCCCGACGCGTTCTACGCGGACTGGCTGAAGGTCGCGGCCGAGGAGGCCTATCACTTCACGCTGCTGTCCGACCGGCTGGCCGGGTTCGGGCATGCGTACGGCGATTTCCCCGCGCACAACGGGCTGTGGGAGATGTGCGAGCGGACCAAGGCCGATGTGCTCGCGCGGATGGCGCTCGTGCCGCGCACCCTCGAGGCGCGCGGGCTCGACGCGTCGCCGCCGATCCGTGCGCGGCTCGTGCAGGCGGGCGACGACGCGTCCGCGGCGATCCTCGACGTGATCCTGCGCGACGAGATCGGCCATGTCGCGATCGGGAACCGCTGGTTCCGGCACTTGTGCGACGCCGCCGGCCGCGATCCGGTTCCCACCTACCGCGAGCTTGCCGAGCAGTACCATGCGCCGCGGCTGCGCGGCCCGTTCAATTTCGACGCGCGCCGCACCGCGGGATTCGAGCAGGCGGAGCTGGACGAACTCGCCGCGCAGGACGTGCCGGACGGCCCGGCGGCGGGTTAGGGCGAGCGGGCGCCGCCGGCTCCAGACGGGCGGGCGAACGCTGCCGCCGGCTGGCCACACGGGCCGCTCGGCGGCATTTCCGTGGCAGCCGATGCGCCGGACACGTACCGTCGGCTCACCGTCGCTAGAGCGCAGCCTCGACTGCCGGGCGCCGGAACGGAAGTGCCATCGCTATAATCGAACGACCATTCTTTTTTTTGGCGACTGCAATGAATGCCTCGAGTTCTGTTTCCGATTTCGTCACCGTCCGCGGCGTCAAGCTGCATGTGCGGCGCTGGGGCCGGCCCGATGCGCCGACGCTGTTCATGCTGCACGGCTGGATGGACGTCGCGGCATCGTTCCAGTTCGTCGTCGACGCGCTCGCGGGCGACTGGCAGGTGATCGCGCCGGATGCGCGCGGCTTCGGCCTGTCCGACTGGCCGGTCGCGCGGCAGGGCGGCGGTCATTACTGGTTCCACGAGTACCTGGGCGATCTCGACGCGCTGGTCGATCACTATGCGCCGACCGGCGAAGTCAACCTGGTCGGGCACAGCATGGGGGCGAACGTCGTGTGCCTGTACGCGGGCGCGCGGCCGGAGCGCGTGCGGCGCGTGGTCGACCTCGAAGGGTTCGGGCTCGCCCCCGCACGGGCCGAGCAGGCGCCGCGCCGGCTGCGCGGCTGGCTCGACGAGCTGCGCGAGCCCCCGGCGCTGCGCCCGTACGCGTCGCTCGACGACGTGGCGGCCCGGCTGACCAAGACCAATCCGCGGCTCGATCCGCGCCGCGCGGCGTTCCTCGCCGCGCACTGGTCGAAGCGCGACGACGACGGCCTGTATCACCTGCTGGCGGACCCCGCGCACAAGATGGCGGGCCCGCAGTTGTACCGGCTCGACGAGGTGATGGCCGTCTGGAAGCAGGTGCGCGCGAAGGTGCTGCACGTCGAGGCCATCAATTCGCCGACGCTCGCCTACATCGCGGGCGACATCCCGCTGCCCGAGTTCAAGGCGCGCTTCGGCGCGTTCCCCGACTGGCGCGAAAAGCTCGTCGAGGATGCCGGCCACATGGTCCATCACGACCAGCCGGAGCAGGTCGCGGCGCTGATCGAGGCGTTCTGCGCATAGGCCGGCGGCGGCAGCGGCGGGGCAGGCGGGCGGCGCATTTGCCGCATTGCAGTAGAATGAAGCTTCACCTGCCATACCGACAATGAACGCTGATCTCCACTGCCATTCGAATGTTTCCGACGGGTTGCTGTCGCCTGCCGACGTCGCGCGCCGCGCCCATGCCGGCGGCGTGACCCTGTGGGCGCTGACCGACCACGACGAGATCGGCGGCCAGGCGGCGGCGCGCAGCGAGGCGGAAGCGCTCGGCATGCGCTACCTGAGCGGCGTCGAGATTTCGGTCACGTGGGCGTCGCGCACCGTGCACATCGTCGGGCTGCACATCGATCCGTCGAACCCGGCGCTCGTCGACGGCCTGTACCGCACGCGCCACGGCCGTGCGGCCCGTGCGCGGGCGATCGCCGCGCAGCTCGAGACGCTCGGCATCCCCGGCGCGTACGAAGGCGCGCTGAAGTACGTGTCGAATCCCGACCTGATCTCGCGCACCCACTTCGCGCGTTTCCTGGTCGAGAACGGCCATGCCGCATCGACGTCCGACGTGTTCGACCGCCTGCTCGGCGACGGCAAGCCGGGGTTCGTTCCGCACCGCTGGGCGACGCTGTCCGACGCCGTCGCATGGATTCGCGCGGCGGGCGGGGAGGCCGTGGTCGCACACCCGGGCCGCTACCGCTATACGCCGGTCGAATTCGACGCATTCTTCGGCGAATTCATCGATCTCGGCGGCCGGGCGATCGAGGTCATCACGGGCAGCCACACGCCCGACCAATACCGCGAATACGCGGACGTCGCGCGCCGCTTCGGCTTCGAGGTGTCGCGCGGTTCGGATTTCCATGCGCCGGGCGAGGGCCGCGTCGAACTCGGCAGCCTGCCGCCGTTGCCGCCCGACCTGAAACCGGTCTGGGAGCGCTGGCTCTGACGCGTCGCGGCCGCTTGCCGTTCGCCGTTCGCGCTGCCGGCGAGGCGCGCATCCGACTTCTCCCTCTTTACGTGTCCCCATGTCCCAGTTCTTCAGGATTCATCCGGATAATCCGCAGCCGCGCCTGATCAAGCAGGCCGCGGACATCGTCAGCAAGGGCGGCGTGATCGCAATGCCGACCGATTCGAGCTACGCGCTCGCGTGCCACCTCGACGACAAGGACGCGGTCGAGCGCGTGCGCCGCATCCGCGGCCTCGACGAGAAGCAGCACCTGTCGCTGCTCGTGCGCGACCTGTCGGAACTGGCCAACTTCGCGATGGTGGACAACCGTCAGTACCGGCAGATCAAGTCGGTGACGCCGGGCCCGTACGTGTTCATCCTGCAGGCAACCAAGGAAGTGCCGCGCCGGCTGTCGCATCCGTCGCGCAAGACGATCGGGCTGCGCGTGCCCGATCACGCGATCACGCTCGCGCTGCTCGAGTCGCTGGGCCAGCCGCTGCTCGGCACGACGCTGATCCTGCCGCCGGACGACGAGCCGCTGAACGATCCCGACGACATCCGCGCGCGGCTCGAGAAGCAGGTCGATCTCGTGATCGACGGCGGCGCGTGTCCGCGCGAGCCGTCGACGGTGATCGACCTGACGGGCGACGCGCCGCAGCTCGTGCGCGCGGGGCGCGGCGCGCTCGAACCGTTCGGGCTGTCGGCCGCGTAAGCGCCATTCATTTTTGCGCGAGTGCGCTTGTTACAATAACGCGATATGGACGCTTCCCTGATTCAGACCATCGCCGTCTACGCGCTGCCCGTGATCTTCGCGATCACGCTGCACGAGGCTGCGCACGGCTATGCCGCGCGCCTGCTCGGCGACAACACCGCCTACATGATGGGGCGCGTGTCGTTCAACCCGATGCGCCACATCGATCCGCTCGGCACGATCGCGATTCCGCTCGTGATGTATTTCCTGACCGGCGGCGCTTTCCTGTTCGGCTATGCGAAGCCGGTACCGGTATCGTTCGGCAACCTGCGCGATCCGCGCTGGGGCAGCCTGTGGGTTGCGCTCGCGGGTCCGGCCTGCAACTTCGTGCAGGCGCTGGTCTGGGGCGTGCTGACCATCGTGCTGCCCGCGGCCGGCATCGACGAGCCGTTCTTCACGCGGATGGCCTATGCGGGCGTCAGCGCGAACCTGGTGCTCGGCGTGCTGAACCTGTTTCCGCTGCCGCCGCTTGACGGCGGCCGTATCCTTGCGGCACTGCTGCCGCCGAAGCAATCGATCGCGCTGTCGCGCATCGAGCCGTACGGTTTCATCATCGTCCTCGTGCTGGTCACGACGGGCGTGCTGACGAATTTCTGGCTGCGCCCGCTCGTGAACGCCGCGGCCGGCGTGCTGAGCGCCATCCTGTCTCCCTTCGCCTCGCTTTTCTAACGACAATCATGTTCCCAGATCGTATTTTCTCCGGCATGCGACCCACCGGGTCGCTGCACCTCGGCCACTACCACGGCGTGCTGAAAAACTGGGTGAAGCTGCAGTCCGAGTACCCGTGCTTCTTCTGCGTGGTCGACTGGCATGCGCTGACGACGCACTACGAAACGCCCGAGGTCATCGAGAAGAACGTGTGGGACGTGCTGATCGACTGGCTCGCGTCCGGCATCGATCCGGCGCAGGCGACGCTGTTCATCCAGAGCAAGGTGCCCGAGCATGCGGAGCTCGCGCTGCTGCTCGGCATGAGCACGCCGCTCGGCTGGCTCGAACGCGTGCCGACCTACAAGGAGCAGATGGAGAAGCTGAAGGACAAGGACCTGTCGACCTACGGCTTCCTCGGCTACCCGGTGCTGATGGCGGCCGATATCCTGCTGTATCGCGGCTCGCTCGTGCCGGTCGGTGAAGACCAGGTGCCGCACGTCGAGATGACGCGCGAGATCGCGCGCCGCTTCAACTACCTGTACGGCCGCGAGCCGGGCTTCGAGGAGAAGGCGCTCGAGGCCGCGAAGAAGCTCGGCGGCAAGCGCGCGAAGCTCTATCACGAACTGCGCAACGCGTACCAGCAGGAGGGCGACGACGAGGCGCTCGAACAGGCGCGTGCGATGCTGCAGGAGTCGCAAAGCCTGTCGATGAGCGACCGCGAGCGCCTGTTCGGCTATCTCGAAGGCGCGCGCAAGATCATCCTGGTCGAGCCGCAGGCGCTTTTGACCGAAGCGTCGCGGATGCCGGGCCTCGACGGCCAGAAGATGTCGAAGTCGTACGGCAACACGATCGGCCTGCGCGAGGACGCGGAGACGATCACGAAGAAGGTCCGCACGATGCCGACCGATCCGGCGCGCGTGCGCCGCACCGATCCGGGTGATCCCGACAAGTGCCCGGTGTGGCAGCTGCATCAGGTCTATACGGACGAAGCGACGCACCAGTGGGTGCAGAGCGGCTGCCGCTCGGCGGGTATCGGCTGCCTCGACTGCAAGCAGCCGGTCGTCGAAGGGATCCTGCGCGAACAGCAGCCGATGCTCGAGCGCGCACAGAAGTACATGGACGATCCGTCGCTGCTGCGCGCGATCGTCGCGGACGGCTGCGACAAGGCGCGCAAGCACGCGGTCGAGACGATGCGCGACGTGCGCGAGGCGATGGGCCTGTCGTACACCTGACCTGACGGCATGCGCGAACCCGTCATTGCCGCCGCGGGCGGCCACGTCGCCCAGACCGAGCCGTCGCGCTGGGTCAGCCGGTGGTCGCGGCTCGTCCCGGCGGGCGGCGCGGTGCTCGATGTCGCCGCGGGCGGCGGCCGCCATGCGCGCTGGTTTGCGTCGCACGGGCATCCGGTCGTCGCGCTCGACCGCGATCCGGCCGCGCTGGCCGCATTGCGCGCGATTCCCGGCGTCGACGCGCGCGACGCCGATCTCGAGGGCGCGCCCTGGCCGCTGCCGGCCGGCGCGTCGTTCGCGGCGGTGATCGTCACCCATTATTTGCATCGTCCGCTCTGGCCCCATCTGCTTGATGCGGTGGCGCCGGGCGGCGTGCTGATCTACGAAACCTTCGCGCAAGGAAACGAAACGGTCGGCAAACCGTCCAATCCCGCGTTCCTGCTCGCCCCGGGCGAGCTGCTGGACGCGGTGCGCGGCCGCCTGCGGGTGGTCGCGTACGAGGACGGATTCGTCGCCGCGCCGCGCGAGGCGTTCGTGCAGCGCATCTGCGCGGTACGCGAGGGCGCGACCCCGACGGCGGGGGCGGGAATTCCACGTTACGAACTGCCCGGCTAATCCGCTACAATCTCAACGTTTACCGGTACATCAATCAATCGCGTTTCATGGCTAACGGCACCCAAGACGGCATTCAAATCCGCGGCAGCATCCCCGCGATCGTCACCCCGATGCTCGAAGACGGCAGTCTCGACCTGCCGGCGTTTCGCAAACTGATCGACTGGCACATCGCGGAAGGCACCGACGCACTCGTCGTGGTCGGCACGAGCGGCGAGTCGGCAACGCTCAACGTCGAAGAGCACATCCTGATGATCCGCACGGCGGTCGAGCATGCGGCGAAGCGCATCCCGATCATCGCGGGCGCAGGCGGCAATTCGACCGCCGAGGCGATCGAACTGACGAAGCACGCGAAGGCCGTCGGCGCCGACGCGACGCTGCAGGTCGTGCCGTACTACAACAAGCCCACGCAGGAAGGGATGTACCGGCACTTCAAGGCGATCGCCGAAGCGGTCGACCTGCCGGTGATCCTGTACAACGTGCCGGGCCGCACCGTCGCGGACATGGCGCACGAGACGACGCTGCGCCTCGCGCAGGTGCCGGGCATCATCGGCGTGAAGGAAGCGACCGGCAACATCGATCGCGCCGCGCACCTGATCAAGGCCGCGCCGAAGCATTTCGCGATCTACAGCGGCGACGATCCGACCGCGATCGCGCTGATGCTGCTCGGCGGCCACGGCAACATCTCGGTGACGGCGAACGTCGCGCCGCGCGCGATGAGCGACCTGTGCCGTGCGGCGCTGGCTGGCGACGTCGCAACGGCGCGCGAGCTGCACATGAAGCTGCTGTCGCTGCACAAGAACCTGTTCATCGAGGCAAACCCGATTCCGGTGAAGTGGGCGCTGCAGGCGATGGGCAAGATGCAGGGCGGCATCCGCCTGCCGCTTACGCCGCTCGACGAGCGCTGCCACGATGTCGTACGTTCGGCCCTCGTCGAGGCCGGCGTCCTCGCCTGAGGCTCAGGCGGCCGCGTCCTGCGGCCGCCGGCTCGACCCCTCATCAACCCGCACCGGCCGGCTCCGTCCGGCGCCGCTCCTGACGAGCGTTCTAGCAAGACGAAGGATTTCATGAAACGTTTCGCCTTTTCCTCTCGCGCCATCCAGGTTTCGGTGGTGGCGCTGGCGCTGGGCGCGCTCGCCGGCTGCGATACGCTGAACGATTATCTGGCTCCTGACCGGGTCAACTACAAGAACACGGGTTCGGCGCCGCCGCTCGCGGTGCCGAGCGACCTGAAGCCGGTGCCGACGACCCAGCAGTTCGTCGCGCCGCCGAGCAATGCCGGTCTCGGCACGCTGCCGCCGCGGGCGACCACGGCCTCCGGCAACGCGACCGACGGTGTCCCGAGCGCGCAGGATCCGCTCGGCATGCATATCGAGCGCGACGGCGATCGCCGCTGGCTCGTCGTGGACGGGCGCACGCCCGAGCAGCTGTGGCCGATCCTGAAGGAGTTCTGGCAGGAAAACGGCTTCTCGCTGAAGACCGACGCGCCGTCGACCGGCATCATGGCCACCGACTGGGCCGAGAACCGCGCGAACATTCCTGACGACTGGTTCCGCCGCACGATCGGCAAGGTCATCGACTTCGCGTATTCGTCGGGCACGCGCGACCGTTTCCGCACGCTCGTGAACCGCACGCCGGACGGCAACACCGACATCTCGATCACGCACAGCGCGATGGAAGAAATGATGGTCGGTCCGCAGGGCGGCACGTCGTCGCGCTGGGAAGAGCGTCCGCGCAACCCGGTGCTCGAGGCCGTGTTCCTGTCGAAGCTGATGCAGAAGTTCGGCCTGAGCGACGCGCAGGCGAAGCAGCTGCTGACCGATGCACGTCCCGCGACGGCGCCGGCGAAGGTCGCTGACACGAGCGGCGGCGCCGCGACGCTGCAGCTGGCGGAATCGTTCGACCGCGCGTGGCTGCGCGTCGGTCTCGCGCTCGACCGTACCAACTTCGCGGTCGACAATCGCGACCGCGAGAAGGGCCTGTACACCGTCCGCTACGCGAACACGATGGAAGAGCTGAAGCGCGACGGGCTGTTCGGCAAGCTGTTCTACGGCGGCCCGTCGGCGGCCAAGCCGGGCAAGGAATACCTGGTCAACGTGCGCGCGCAGGGCAATGGCGGCACGCAGGTCGCGGTGGTCGACGCGAACGGCCAGGTCGACAACTCGTCGGATGCGCAGCGGCTCATTTCGCTGCTGCAGGCCCAGCTGAACTGACCGCGTGCGCTTCGCCAGCCTTGGTAGCGGCAGCGAAGGCAACGCGCTGGTCGTCGAGGTGTCGAGCGGCACGACGACCACCCGCGTGCTGCTCGACTGCGGTTTTTCTGCGAAGGAGGTCGAGCGCCGCCTCGGCCGCCTGAATCTCGGCATCGACGATCTCGATGCGATCCTCATCACCCACGAACACAGCGACCACGTCGGCAGCGCGCTGACGCTCGCGCGGCGCGGGTCGCTGCCGCTCTACATGAGCTGGGGCACGGCGCGCGCAGTAGGCGCGGACGAGGCCGATGTCGATCTCCACGTGTTGTGGGGCGACGAGACGGCCGCGATACGCGATCTGGCCGTGATGCCCTATACGGTGCCCCACGACGCGCGGGAACCGCTCCAGTTCGTCTTCATGGATGGCTGTCGCCGGCTCGGCGTGCTGACCGACGTCGGCATGGCCACGCCGCACATCACGACCGTCCTGAGCGGCTGTGACGCGCTGGTGCTCGAATCCAACCACGATACCGCGATGCTCGCCGGGAGCCGCTATCCGCAGTCGCTGAAGGCGCGGATCGGCGGCAATCATGGTCACCTGAGCAACGACGCCGCCGCCGGCATCCTCGCATCGCTCGAACGCAGTCGCCTCCAGCATCTGGTCGCGGCGCACCTGAGCCAGCAGAACAACCGGCCCGAGCTGGCCCGCCAGGCGTTTGCCGGCGTGCTGGGAACGGACGGGGAGGACGTGGTCGTGGCCACGCAGGACGCGGGCTTCGACTGGCTGACGCTCGGTTGAGCGGGCGCAGAGCGGCGCGGGAAGGGGCGGGCGGCGGCTTGGCCTGCTTGCCTGCCGGGTGCGATGCGCGAAACCGACAGACGTAAAAAAACCGGCCCGAAGGGCCGGTTTTTTTTCAGCTGATGCTGAGGCTTACTGGCTTGCGCCCGAAGCCGGAGCAGCCGTCGCTGCCGAAGCAGCCGACGCCACAGCAGCAGCTGCGTCGCTCGCAGCAGCCGTTGCCGACGAAGCAGCAGCCGAAGCGTCGCTCGCAGCACCAGCAACTGCCGAAGCAGCCGACGAAGCAGCAGCCGATGCGTCGCTAGCAGCCGACGAAGCAGCTTGATCAGCGCTCTTGTTGCAAGCAGCCAGTGCAACAGCAGCCAACAGGGAAGCTACGAGGAGGGATTTCTTCATGATCACGTCCTTTTATGGTTAAAGGTAAGCAACAGCGCGAAACAATACCGGTAATGTGCTCCAACACCGACCTGGGCCGCTGGTGGAGACGCACTTCTAGAGCGTGAATCTTCCCTACGGCTTGGGCGGAAATTATATGCACTTTCCTATCGACCGTCGACAAATGCGGGGTCAATACGTTGTCTTTCCCATACAGAATTTGATCTGCACGGGCATACGGGGCGGCCCACTAAATCCGGTATCCGACCCGCAGCCAGCCCGCACAATACCATTCGTGCAGCAAGGCTGTCATCGAGGGAGCCCGGGATAGTGTTACAAACCGTTTCGCCTCCATGTGGCGGAGATTGGCCAGTTCGGGCAGCCATTCGCCGGCTTGCTCGAGCGGTTGTTCCTCGCCATTAATGAAGTACGATCGCGCGTTATACATCAATGCGGCGCGTCTGTCGAGATGCACGCCCCGGCGCGATGCCTGCGCGACGAACGCGGCCTCGGACAGCGGCCGCGCCGGCGGCTCGAATACGACGTTCGATTTGGGCTCGCTCAGGTAGCAGCCGAGGAATTCGGCGACGTCGCGCTTGCGCCAGCGGATTGCCTCGACGATCTCGGCGACGCGCTCGACCATCGCCGGCGGCAGTTGCGCGGGGGTGTCGACGGCCGGCTGCTTGGGGTCGCGGTAGAGCGCGTCGCCGCGCTCGTCGCGCAGGCCGCCGCGTTCCGCGAGGTAGTACAGGAATTGCGCGCCCAGCTCCCCGGCGGACGGCGCCCGAAAGCCGATCGAGCAGGTCATGCATTCGCCCTCCGCTACGCCGTCGTGCGCGATGTGCGGCGGCAGGTACAGCATGTCGCCCGGCTCGAGCACCCATTCGTCGCTCGGCTCGAAATGCTCGAGGATCTTCAGCGGCACGTCCGGCTGCAGCGACAGGTCCTTCTGCGCACCGATGCGCCAGCGGCGCCGGCCTTCGACCTGCAGCAGGAATACGTCGTACGAGTCGAAGTGCGGGCCGACGCCGCCGCCGTCCGTCGCGTACGAAATCATCAGGTCGTCGAGACGCGCGTCCGGGATGAAGCGGAAGCGGTCGAGCAGCGCGCGCGCCGCGTCGACGTGCAGGTCGAGCCCCTGCACGAGCAGGGACCAGGATTTGCGCGAGATGGCCGGCAGCGCGCCCGGCTCGAACGGGCCGTGCGCAAGTTGCCACTTGTTACGAAAATGGGTGATCAGCCGCGATTCGGCGTCATAGTCGGCTGCCAGCTCGAACAATGCGTCGCGCGTGACCGGCGGCTTCACGCCGGGGATCGCCTGGCGGATCAGCAGCGGCTTTTTCTGCCAGTAGCGGCGCATGAATTGCGCCGGCGAGAGGCCGCCGAGCAGCGGCGTGGGAAGATCGGAAGGCGGCGCGCCGAGCGGGGCGTCAGCGGCATCCCGCGGTTCGGCTTGAGACCGGTTGCGCATCGTATAATGAGACTTGTATTTGGGAGAATTGGATGAAAATCGCAAAAAACACCGTCGTGTCGGTCGCTTACAAGCTGTCGGATGCGCAAGGCAATCTGATCGAGGAAAGCGACGAGCCGATGGTTTATCTGCACGGCGGCTATGATGGCACGTTCCCCAAGATCGAGGAACAGCTCGACGGCCAGGAGCCCGGTTACCAGGCGCAGGTTCAGCTCGAGCCGCAGGACGCGTTCGGCGACTACGATCCCGAACTCGTGAAGATCGAGCCGCGCGATCGTTTTCCCGAGCCGATCGAAGTGGGCATGCAGTTCGAAGGCACGCCGGAAGACGGCGACGAGGAAGTGGATTCGCTGATCTACACGGTCACCGACATCGCCGAAGACAAGGTCGTGCTCGACGGCAACCACCCGCTCGCGGGCATGGCGCTGCGTTTCGCGCTCACGGTCAAGGACGTTCGCGAAGCGACCGAGGACGAGATCGAGCATGAGCACGCGCACGGCGCGGAAGGCCTCGAAATCGTCGACGAGGACGAAGACGAGGACGGCGACGCACCGTCAGGGCGCACCCTGCACTGAACTGGCGGGCAGGCCGGGCGCCGGCCCCGAGGCAGGGGGCGGCGCGGGCCACGAGGCGCCGCCCGGCGTCGTGCCGTCGCCCTGCAGCGGCGGCGCGACCGACGACGAGTCGGGCAGGGCCGGCAAGGCCGGGATCTCCGGCATCTGCGGCAGCGGGACCTCGTCGCGCGGCACGACCGGCAGCGCGGGCGGGGTTGGCAGATTCTTCGGCACGTCCTGCAGGCTCACGTTGAAGATCGTCTGCCGTGCCGGCGACACGTTGACCTTCACCCACTGATTCGCCGGCTGACGCGGTCCGATCGCGACACGCGTCACATTTCCCACCAGCACACCGTCGTCCGCATGCAGCGGGCGATCGATCAGGAAACCATTCGCAAGCGGCTCGCTGCTCGCGTGCATCACCAGAATCGGGCCGCGGAATGTCGCCGCCGCCTTCACCAGCGTTCGTTTCAGTTCACGGAAGCCGTCGCGCACGCGCGGCCGGTTGAAACGCAACCACGCAAAGCGTTCGGTCCGCTCGTAGCGATCGAACTGCGGATCGCCTTCGAACATCACCACCATGGCGCGCGCTTCGCGCCGCTTCGCGTATTCGGCCGCGTGGTCGATCCAGAAGCCGTTCGCGACGATGCGGTCCTCGAATTCGCCGTTGCGGCCGCCGGCCGTCAGATAGTGGTTGTTCGGCGCCGGTGCGTTCAGCGCGACGTAGACGACGTCGTCATGCATCCAGCGCGCGTTTTCGCGATACGGCCGGAACCGCGCGACTTCACTTTCGCGGGTGATCTGCAGCGCGCCGGCGTCGGGCAGCGCGGCGTCCGCCAGCAGCGTCTGGCGCAGGAAGTCCAGGCGTTCGACCGGATCGTAGCTGCCGCCGGCCGCCGTGTTGCACGTTGCCCAGTCGTCGTGGCCGGGAATGAACACGAGCGGCACGCGCGATGCGTCCAGGATCGCGCCGCGCTGCGTGTACAGCGTGTCGCGGCACGCTTCCTTCGCACCCTTGAGGTCGCCCGCATAGACGACGAAGGCCAGATTGCGCTCGCGCGCGATCGATTCGAACAGCCGCTGCGCGGCCGGCTCGTCGGCCGGCGCGTTGATGACGCCCGACACGATCGCGAACGAGTAGGGGGCGGCGGCACGCTTGGGCGGCGCCGCGAGCGTGCTCACCTGCACGAGCGCGAGCGTCGCCGCGATCAGTGCGGCTGCGGCGGCGCGGGCCGGCCGGCCCGACGGGAGGCGTTTACGCGTGCCCGTCGACATCGTGCGAGCGGACGAGCGTGCGCAGTTCGTACAGCAGGTCGAGCGCCTCGCGCGGCTTGAGGTCGTCGGGATCGATGTCGCGCAGCTTTTCGAGTGCCGGATGCGGGGCGTCGGCCGGCGCCGGCGCATCCGCGCACGCGAGCTCCTCGGCCGCGGCGGGCGGCGCGCTGAACAGGTCGAGCTGCGGCGTGTGCTGGGCGGCCGACTGCTGTTCGAGATACGCGAGATGCTTGCGCGCGGCGCGGATCACCGGCGCCGGTACGCCCGCGAGTTGCGCGACCTGCAGCCCGTAGCTCTGGTTCGCCGGGCCTTCGTTGACCGCGTGCAGGAACACGATGCCGTGGCCGTGCTCGACGGCCGACAGATGGACGTTGGCCGCTTGCGGGAATTCGGCCGGCAGCTGCGTCAGCTCGAAGTAGTGCGTCGCGAACAGCGTGTAGCAGCCGTTTTGCGCGAGCAGGTGACGCGCGATGGCCCATGCGAGCGCGAGGCCGTCGAACGTCGACGTGCCGCGGCCGATTTCGTCCATCAGCACGAGGCTCTGCGGTGTCGCGTCGTTCAGGATCGCCGCGGCTTCGGTCATCTCGACCATGAAGGTGGAGCGTCCGCCGGCGAGATCGTCGGCCGCGCCGATCCGTGTGAAGATCCGGTCGATCGGGCCGAAGCAGGCCGATTTCGCGGGCACGTAGCTGCCGACGTACGCCATCAGCGCAATCAGCGCCGTCTGCCGCATGAAGGTCGACTTACCGCCCATGTTCGGGCCGGTGATCAGCAGCAGCTTGCGCTCGGCGC
This sequence comes from Burkholderia sp. Bp9015, assembly GCF_003853505.1. Lineage (NCBI taxonomy): Bacteria > Pseudomonadati > Pseudomonadota > Betaproteobacteria > Burkholderiales > Burkholderiaceae > Burkholderia > Burkholderia sp. Bp9015. The sequence continues at coordinate 36,021 of NZ_QTPZ01000023.1, read as the reverse complement.
CGAACCGGCAGTCGTTCGCGATGAACTGCTCGACCTGCGCTTCCACGACCGGGTGGCGACCCTGTTCGATCTCGATGCCGATTTCGTCGGTGAAGGCAGGCGCGACCCAGTCGAGCGTGCGGGCGCGCTCGGCGAACGCGGCGAGCACGTCGAGCTCCGCGAGCGCCGACGCGACGCGCTGGCACTCCGGAATGAACGGCAGCAGCGCCTGCAGCACGCCGTCGTACAGCGCGCGCTCGCGGGCCAGCGCGCGTTCCTGCGCGGACAGCGCCTTGTCCTCGAAGGTCTTCAGTTCGGGTGTGATGTAGCGCTCGGCGTTCTTCAGCGTCTGGCGGCGGCGATAGTCGTCGGGCACCTTGTCAGTCTGGCCGCGCGTGACCTCGATGTAGAAGCCGTGCACCTTGTTGTATTCGACGCGAAGGTTCGCGATGCCCGTGCGGGTGCGCTCGCGCGCCTCGAGATCGATCAGGAACTGCCCGCAGTTCTCGGAGATGTCGCGCAGTTCGTCGAGCTCCGCGTCGTAGCCGCGCGCGATCACGCCGCCGTCGCGCACCATCGCGGCCGGCTCGGGGGCGATCGCGCTGGTCAGCAGGTCGAGGCATTCGGCGGGCGGCGCGAGCGCCGCGTCGACGCGGGCAAGCGCATCCGCGTTCGCGACGATCGCGCTGATGCGCTCGCGCAGCGCGGGCAGCGCGGCGAACGTGTCGCGCAGGCTCGACAGGTCGCGCGGCCGCGCGGACAGCAGCGCGAGCCGCCCGGTGATCCGTTCGACGTCGGCGATCTGGCGCAGCGCGCTGCGCAGTGCGTCGAGGCTCGCGTTCGCCGGTGCGTCGAGCAGTGCGCCGATCGCTTGCTGGCGCGATTGCGCGGCGACCGACGCGCGCGGCGGATGATGCAGCCAGTGACGCAGCAGGCGGCTGCCCATCGTCGTGCAGCAGGTGTCCAGCAGCGAGTACAGCGTCGGCGATTCGGTGCCGCGCAGCGTTTCGGTCAACTCGAGGTTGCGGCGCGTCGCCGGATCGAGCCCGATGTATTCGGTTTCGTTCTCGACCTTCAGGCTGCGCACGTGACGCAATTGCTGACCCTGTGTGGCGGCCGCGTACAGCAGCAGTGCGCCGGCGGCTCCGCATGCGCTCGTCAGCGAATGCGCGCCGAAGCCGTCGAGGCCCGCGACGTCGAGCTGGTCGCACAGGCGCTGCGTGCCCGATGCGATATCGAAGTGCCATGCCGGCACGCGTTTGATCGCGCCGGCGCCCGCGGGCACGGCGTCGGTCGCGCCGTCCGCCGTCAGGATTTCGGCTGGCCGGATGCGTTCGAGCGCGGCGCCGAGCTGGTCGGGTTCGATCTCGGCGAGCCGCAGTGCGCCGCTCGCGAGGTTCAGCCACGCGAGGCCGATGTTGACCGCGACGCCGCGCTTGTTGTGGCCCGTGCACATCGCGAGCAGGTAGACGTCGTTCTTGTCGGACAGCAGTGCCGCGTCGGTCAGCGTGCCGGGCGTGACGACGCGCACGACCTTGCGCTCGACTGGCCCCTTCGACGTGGCGGGGTCGCCGATCTGCTCGCAGATTGCGACCGATTCGCCCATCTTCACGAGCTTCGCCAGATACTGTTCGACCGCGTGATGCGGGACGCCGGCCATCTTGATCGGCGTCCCGGCCGAGGCGCCGCGTTGCGTGAGGGTCAGGTCGAGCAGGCGCGCGGCTTTCTCCGCATCCTCGAAGAACAGCTCGTAGAAGTCGCCCATCCGGTAGAAGACGAGCGTGTCGGGGTGATCAGCCTTGATGCGCAGGTACTGCTGCATCATCGGAGTATGGCCGGCGAAGGCTTCGGGCGACAGCGTGGTCATAGGTCAGGCAGGAAGTTGTTGCTTTGGTTGCCCGAGTTTACCAGTCGCTTCCATGTGCACGCGCGAAGTTCGCCGTTCGGCTAGTTGCCGGCGACGAGGGGGGTAGTTCCGCGCAGGCAATTTCCGCTTCTCGGCGTCGGCATCGAGATTGTGGATCATCTCAATACGGGGCCGTTGACCGTAAGCGGGACGTCGGTCGTCCATGCACCGACCGGATTGATGGCCGATATCGGTCATTCGATCTCGTGCGGTGCAGCTGACTGCCGTCACTTTGCAGGTGCGGCCGTCGGTCGGATGCTCATGTGACTCGCAAGAGCCGCGTCGGCCACCCTCCTCAAACGTTGTCCATGCGCCAACGACGCGGCGTAATACCGGTCACGCGCGTGAATGTTCTCGTGAAGTGGCTCTGGTCGGCGAAGCCGCATGCATCCGAGATCATTTGCAGCGGCATCGACGATGTGCGCATGTACATCATTGCGCGTTCGATGCGCTGATTGATCAGCCAGCGATGGGGCGGTAACCCGGTGGTCTGATGAAAGGCCTTGACGAAGTGGCCACGAGACAGGCCGCACGCTTTCGCCACATCGGCGATCGAGATGTTGCCGGTAAGGTGTTCGAGCAGAAAGCCTTTCGCCACGCGCTCCTGCCACGCCGTGAGTTTGCCGGTCGACTTCTCCCGCCGCTCGCCGATGCCGCCGTACAGACGCGCGACATGCGTCTGGAAGGCGAGCGCGACGTGGTCGACGAACAGCTGGGATGCGTGCTCGGGCCGCGCCAGGGCGGGGAGCAGGGCTTGGCCCAGGCGATGGATGACCGGATCCGTCGCACTCAAATGCGGCGGCAAGTAAAGCTGGGGCCGCTGCCTGCCACCGATTTCATCGACTGTCTCCTCCAGCGTTCGGCGCGGGAGGTGAAAATGGATGCAGTCGAACGCCCCCTTCAGGTCGGAAACCCAGCTGCGATCGAGGTCGTGAATCGTGACGGTCCCTGCGTCATAGGGGACGAAACAAGCAACACGTCCGTCAAGCCACAATTCCTGTTCGCCGAACGCGCGCAATTGCAACACGATGAGATCGGCGTCTTCAAGTTCGTATGGCGCGGTTCGGCCAATATTTCTACGAGATGTCTGCAGTCGGCTGATGCCGACCTGGGCGTGCGGCAGCGTCTGCGTGACCACGCTTTGCCTGAGGTCGGCCGGCATGAAATCAGATGACACGTTGTCCGACTGTGCGGCGGTCATGGATTCGTGGAAACGTGGAGAATTCGGCCGCGGAGTATACCAAAGCGAAATTTGGCCTGGCATCGGCCGTGTTCGGCACATTGACCACTAATGGCCGCGGCGCATCGCAAAGAGGGGGTAGCTTCGCGTGGCGAACCTTGTCAGGCAGGGCGCAGATACTGCTGGATCACCCGGCGCACGGACCTTCGTGCGCCGGGCCTGACGGGCAATATCAGGACGCGTGCGCCGACATCAGATCGAGCGCCACCGCCTGCGCGACCTCGATACCGTCGATGGCTGCCGAATAGATGCCGCCGGCATACCCGGCGCCTTCACCGGCCGGATACAACCCTTCGACGTTCACGCTCTGGTAATTGTCCTTGCGCCGGATCCGGATCGGCGACGACGTGCGCGTTTCCACGCCGGTGAGCACCGCGTCGTGCATCGCGAAGCCGGCGATCTTCTTGTCGATCTGCGGCAGCGCTTCACGAATGGCTTCGATCACGTAGTCGGGCAGCGCGGTGCTGAGGTCGGTCGGGCGCACGCCCGGCTTGTACGACGGCACCACGGAACCGAGCGACGTCGACGGCCGTCCTGCGATGAAATCGCCGACCAGCTGGCCCGGCGCGCTGTAATCGCCGCCGCCGAGTTCGAACGCGCGTTCTTCCCACTTGCGCTGGAACGCGATGCCCGCGAGCGGGCCGCCCGGATAGTCCTCCGGCGTGATGCCGACGACGATGCCCGCGTTCGCGTTGCGCTCGGCGCGCGAATACTGGCTCATGCCGTTGGTGACCACGCGGCCCGGCTCGGAGGTCGCCGCGACCACCGTGCCGCCGGGGCACATGCAGAAGCTGTAGACCGCGCGTCCGTTGCTGCAGTGATGAACCACCTTGTAGTCGGCCGCGCCGAGCTGCTTGTGGCCCGCGAACTTGCCGAAGCGGCTGCGATCGATCAGCCCCTGCGGATGTTCGATCCGGAAACCCAGCGAGAACGGCTTCGCTTCGACATACACACCGCGATCGTGCAGCATCTGGAACGTGTCGCGTGCGCTGTGGCCCACGGCCAGCACCACGTGATCGCACCGGAGCGTTTCGCCGTTCGACAGCGTCAGCGAGCGCACCTTGCCCTGATCGATCTCGATGTCCTCGACCCGGGTTTCGAAGCGCACTTCACCGCCCAGTTCGTGGATGGTCGCGCGCATCTTTTCCACCATGCTGACGAGGCGGAACGTGCCGATGTGCGGCCGGCTCAGATAGAGGATGTCCTCCGGCGCGCCGGCCTTGACGAATTCGTCGAGCACCTTGCGGCCGTAGTGATGGGGATCCTTGATCTGGCTGTACAGCTTGCCGTCGGAAAACGTCCCGGCCCCGCCTTCGCCGAACTGCACGTTGGACTCGGGATTGAGGACGCTCTTGCGCCACAGGCCGAAGGTGTCCTTGGTGCGCTCGCGCACGGCCTTGCCGCGTTCGAGGATGATGGGGCGGAAACCCATCTGCGCGAGGATCAGCCCCGCAAACAGGCCGCACGGCCCCATGCCGATGACGACCGGGCGCAGGAAGTTGCCGTGCTCGGGCGCCTTCGTGACGAAGTGGTACGCCATGTCGGGCGTCACGCCGCAATGCGGCGTGCCGGCGAGTCGCGGAAGCACGGCCGCTTCGTCCTTGACCTCGACATCGACGATGTACGTGAGCTTGATGTCGGAGCGCTTGCGCGCATCGTGCGCACGGCGGAACACCGTGTAACGGAGGAGCCCGTCTGCCGCCACGCCAAGCTCCGCGAGGCGCGCGCGAATCGCGGCTTCGAGGGCGCTCTCGGGGTGGTCGAGCGGGAGTTTAAGTTCGCTTAGCCGTAACATGAATATTCGGATACGGTCGCCACGAAGTCGTGGCGGTGTTGAGACGGGCGCGGGCGCGGCGCGGATTTACTCCGCTGCCGGATGCATGTAGCTGTAGCGGTTCAGGATCGGGATCATCTGCGCGTAGATCTTCGGATTCGCCGCGACGATCTCATGACGATGCAGGAAATCGGCGTCGCCCGTGTAGTTGCCGACGAGGCCGCCGGCTTCGGTGATCAGCAGGCTGCCCGCCGCCATGTCCCACACGTTGATGCCTTGCTCGAAGAACGCGTCGAGACGGCCGGCCGCGACGTTCGCGAGATCGAGTGCGGCCGCGCCCGGGCGGCGCAGCCCCGTGCAGGCCTGCGTCATTTCGGTGAACAGGCGCGCGTAGGCGTCGAGGCCGTCCTTCTCGCGGAACGGGAAGCCCGTGCCGACCAGCGCGTCCGCCAGGCGGTCGCGGCGGCCGACGCGGATGCGGCGGTCGTTCAGGTACGCGCCGCGGCCGCGGGTGGCCGTGAACAGGTCGTTCTTGTTCGGATCGTAGACGACGGCCTGCGTGACGACGCCCTTGTGCTCGAGCGCAATCGATACGCAGTAATAAGGGAAGCCGTGGATGAAGTTGGTCGTGCCGTCGAGCGGATCGATGATCCACTTGAATTCGGATTCGTTCTCCGATTCGCCCGATTCTTCCGCGAGGATCGCGTGGTCGGGGTAGGCGGTCTTCAGCGTCTCGATGATCGCCTCTTCGGCGGCCTTGTCCACTTCGGTGACGAAGTCGTTCTGCTGCTTCTTGCGGATCTCGATCAGGTCGAGGTCGAGGGAGGCACGGTTGATGATCTGTCCGGCGCGGCGCGCAGCCTTGACAGCGATGTTGAGCATGGGATGCATGAGCCTGGATCCTGTAGCCGGCGGCACGGGCCGCCACGAAGTGGAACACACCGCCCGGAACGGCGCAAAACGTGCCGGGCGAGATGAGACGCGAATTGACAAAGAGCAGGGTACGACCCGCGTCGCACGGGGCGCGGCGCGTAAACGCATGATTTTAGCCGATTTTCGGGAGTTTCAGGTGACCGGGATGCGGGGAAACCCCACTGGCCGTCCGGACGAGTGGGTTTGCCGGGGCGATGGCGATACCATACTGCCATTCTGACGAACCGAGTCGTATGTAGTGGAAACCCCGCAGAACCCCGCCGTGCCGTCCGAATCGGGCGCGGCTTCGTCCCCGCCGCTGTCCGGCGGCTTCACTTCCACCCGTTTCGTGCTCGTCGAGCCGAGCCATCCCGGCAATGTCGGGGCGGCCGCCCGCGCGCTGAAAACGATGGGTTTCTCCAGGCTCGTCCTGGTCGCGCCGCGCGTGCCGCACGTGCAGAGCGACCCCGAGGCGATCGCGATGGCGAGCGGCGCGGACGACGTCCTCGCGTCCGCGCACGTCGTGCCCACGCTCGGCGACGCGCTGTCCGGCGTCCACTGGTCGATCGCGCTGACCGCGCGCACGCGCGAATACGGACCGCCGCGCCTTGCGCCGCGCGCGGCCGCCGAACAGGCGCACACGCAGGTCGGCACCGGCGACATCGCGCTCGTGTTCGGCAACGAACGCACGGGCCTCGCGAACGAGCACGTCGAGCAGTGCAGCGCGCTCGCGCATATCCCGGCGAATCCGGCCTACAGTTCGCTGAACCTCGCGCAGGCCGTGCAGGTGCTCGCGTATGAACTGCGTGTCGCGTTCCTGGAGCAGGGGAGCGAGTCGCCGCGCGACGCGCAGCCCGAGGTCGGCACGCTCGCGCAGAGCGACGAGATCGAGCGGATGTACGCGCACCTCGAGAATGCGCTGGTCGCGCTCGATTTTCTCGACCCGCGCAACCCGAAGAAGCTGATGCCGCGGCTGCGGCGCCTGTTCGCGCGCACCGGCCTCGAGCGCGAGGAGGTCAACATCCTGCGCGGCATCGCGAAGCACATCCTGCTGAAGTCCGGCACGCCCGAAGGCGACGCGTAAGCGGCCGAAGTACGCCGCGGCCGGGCGCTCATGCGTTCGGCGGATGCGCTCCGCCTGCAGCCGGCGTGTCGCATCGGCCGCCGCGACGGGGGTGCCCGGTCCGTGCCCGGCCACCGGATGACCGCATGACGCGCATAACCGCGTTACCTGGCCACGATGGGCGTCCCGCGCGAATACCCGCGCCGCTGACGGGGTGAACGCGCGACGCTGTGCGGCCGCGGGCGAGTGGCCCTACAATCGCCGGACATCATAAGCAAATTACCCGGCGCGATAACGACCGGCCGTTGCCGGCGGGCGTGCCGGCCTTTTCCCCAGCCCAGACCCGATCATGTTCACCAGACTGCGCGAAGACGTTGCGACGATTCGCGAGCGGGATCCCGCCGCTCGCAGTGCCTGGGAAGTGCTGACCTGTTATCCGGGGCTGCACGCGCTCGTGCTGCATCGCTTCGCGCATGCGTGCTGGCGCGCGAAGCGCTACTGGCTCGCACGCTTCGCGTCGCAGGCCGGGCGTTTCCTGACGGGTATCGAGATCCACCCGGGCGCGACGATCGGCCGGCGCGTGTTCATCGATCACGGGATGGGTGTCGTGATCGGCGAAACCGCGATCGTCGGCGACGACTGCACGATCTATCAGGGCGTGACGCTCGGCGGCACGTCGCTCACGCGCGGCGCGAAGCGCCATCCGACGCTCGAGGCCGGCGTGATCGTCGGTGCGGGCGCGAAAGTGCTCGGCGGTTTCACCGTCGGCGCGGGCGCGAAGATCGGTTCGAACGCGGTCGTCGTGAAGCCGGTGCCGGCAGGCGGCACCGCGGTCGGCAATCCGGCGCGCATCGTGATGCCGGCGCAACCGAAGCCGCAGCCCGAGCGCGCCGCGTTCTGCGCGTACGGGATCACGCCGAACGCGGACGACCCGATGTCGCTCGCGATTCACGGCCTGATCGACCACGCGGCGAAGGAAAGCCGGCGCGTCGACGAAATCGTCGCGGCGCTCGAGCAGCTCGGCACGCATCTGGAAACGCTGCAGGGCGCGGACGCGGCGCGTCTCGATCTGCGCAGGCTGTCGGCGGTGCTGGAAGGCAAGGCGGTCGAGCGCCAGGCGTAACGCGGCGCGTGCCGGCGGCCGCCGGCAGCTGCGGCCGTGTCGCTCGCGTCAGTCGAGCGGCATCGCGTGGATGCCTTCGGCGTCGACGCGCAGATAGCCGCCGCGCGGCATGCCGTGGTCGAGATCCCAGTCGGGCAGTACCCAGCGAATCCCGCCCGGTTCGAGGTGGCGCGCGGGGCGATGCGTGTGGCCGTGAATGATCACGCTCGCACGGCTCTTCCGGAACAGCGCGGCGATGCCTTCACGCGTGACATCGTAGATCGCCGAAGCGGGGCGCATCCGGCCCGCTTCGCTGTTCGAACGCATCCGTTGCGCGAGCGCGCGGCGCCAGCGGAACGGCCACGCGAGAAACAGCGCCTGCGCGACGCCATTGCGGGCAAACCGCCGAAATATCTGATAGCCGCGATCGGCCGTGCATTGCGCGTCGCCGTGGGTGAGCACGATGCGCTGGCCGAACGACGTGATCAGCGCCGGGTCGCGCAGCAGCATCGCGCCGGCCGCCTTCATGAAGCGCCGGCCGAGCAGGAAATCGCGATTGCCGTGCATCACGTAAAGCGCGATCCCGCGCTCCGAGAACGTATGCATCAGCGCGGCCATGCGTGCCGCGAACGGATCGTGGTCGAGCACGTCGTCGCCGATCCAGTATTCGAACAGGTCGCCGAGGATGAACACCGAGTCGGCGCTGTCGGCCGTGTATTTCACGAAATGCTCGAACGCGGCGACCGTCTTCGGAATCGCCTCGCTCAGGTGCAGATCGGAGAGAAACAGGAACGGGCGTGCGGCTTGCGCGTATTCGCGCTCGCCCGGCACGCCCGCGGAGACGCTTCGCGGCGGACTCTCCTGCAACATCGAAGTGCCTCCGTAACGGCTGTGGGTCAGACCACCACGGCCTTTTCGATCACGACGTCGTCGGTCGGGACGTCCTGGTGGAAGCCCGCGTTGCCCGTCTTGACGCCCTTGATCTTGTCGACCACATCCTGGCCTTCGACAACCTTGCCGAACACAGCGTAACCCCAGCCCTGCGGCGTCGGCGACGAGTGGTTCAGGAAATCGTTGTCGTTCACGTTGATGAAGAACTGGGCGGTCGCCGAGTGCGGATCGTTCGTGCGCGCCATCGCGATCGTGTAGTTGTCGTTCTTCAGGCCGTTGTTCGCTTCGTTGTCGATCGGCGCGTCGGTCGGCTTCTGCTTCAGGCCCGGCTCGAAGCCGCCGCCTTGAATCATGAAGCCGTTGATCACACGGTGGAACACCGTGCCGTCATAGTGGCCCTTCTTCACGTAGTTGAGGAAGTTCTCGACCGTCTTCGGTGCCTTCGCGGCGTCCAGCTCGAGCTTGATCACGCCGTGGTTCGTGTGCAGTTCAACCATGATGAATTCCTTCGGTGAGGCGGTTTAAATGGCACGCGGCCGGTCGTGCGACGCGGCCGCGTGTGGCGCCGGACGTGCCGGCAGGTGCTTATTTCGAAACGATGCTGGCCGATTCGATCAGGACCGGCTGGGCCGGCACGTCCTGCATCGGGCCGCGCGAGGTCGTCGCCACGCCTTCGATCTTCTTCACGACGTCGAGGCCCGACACGACCTTGCCGAACACCGCATAGCCGTTGCCGTCCGGGTTCGGGTAGTCGAGGCCGCTGTTGTCGACCGTGTTGATGAAGAACTGCGCGGTGGCCGAGTTCGGATCGCTGGTACGCGCCATCGCGATCGTGCCCGTCAGGTTCTTCAGACCATTGCGGCTTTCCAGCGGGATCGGCGCGCGGGTCGGCTTCTCCTCGAAGTTGGTCTTGTAGCCGCCGCCCTGGATCATGAAGCCCTTGATCACGCGATGGAAGATCGTGCCGTTGTACTGGCCGGCCTTCACGTAGTCGAGGAAGTTGGCGACCGTCTTCGGCGCCTTCTCCGGGTAGAGCTCGACACGGATGTCGCCCTGGGAGGTCTTCAGCTGCACGACGGGGTGCGCGGTGGCCGATTGCGCGAACGCGGGCGCGGTCGCGAGAAGGGCGGCGCCGCCAAGCGCCAGCAACAGACGTTTCATTGCGATCCTCAGGTTGGGAGGGAGGGGAGGTTGCGCCGCTTACTGCGACGGCGCGACGTACGGCGCTGCCAGCGCACCGGACGGACCGTTGAACTGGAACGTCGGCGACATCGGCAGCGTGGTGGTGCTCACGTTTGCGGCGGCGCGATCGGTGTATGCGCGCGTGGCCGGCGTGACGCCGCGCGCGTTGGCGGCCGGCTTCGGCGGCGACACGATCTTCTGCAGGTCGGCGAGGCGCTGTGCGGTCGCGCCGCTCGTGCGGCCGAGCGCTTGCGCGCGCTTGTACGATTCGGCTGCGAGGCGCAGATAGAGGTCGCCGAGGTTCTCGTACGCGAGCGAGTAGCTCGGGTTCGATTGCGTCGCGGTGACGAGCGCGCTGCGCGCTTCGTCGTAGCGGCCGTGCTTCGCGTAGAGCGCCGCGAGGTTGTTGTACGGTTCGGGCAGTTCGGGGTAGGCCTGCGTGATCGCGACGAACTGCTGGATCGCGTCGTCGTCGCGGTTCAGGCGGGCGAGCACGGTGCCGCGCTTGAACTGCGCCTGCACGTCGTGCGGATTCGCCGCGATGCGCGCGTCGAGTTGCGCGAGCGCCTGTTTCCATTGCTTGCCGGAGATCGACGCGTCGATTTCGGGCGTGCCGTCGGCGGTGGCCGGGGCCTTCTGCGCATGCGCCGCGGGGGCCGCGAACAGCGTCAGTGCGACGCCCATGACGGCGGTCGCAACGAGGGTCGCAGCGCTCGGCGCGCGGCCGCGATGAGGTTTCATAGGCGTAAATCGGAATGTTATACTCCGAGCCATTCTAACAAAACGTCTGCGCGTTCCGGCGAGCGGCAGACAGTCTTTCTTTGCCTCTCGTGGCCGTCACCGCTGTGCTTGCAGCCTGACCGCCCCATGTGATATCGAGGACGCGCGGCGGCGAGCCGCAGCAGGTGGTCCGTCCGTTTCGCATGCTGGGCGAGCTTCGCCAGGGCGGTTTCCTTCGGCTCACGGTTCATCTCTATGGAATCACTGCGCATCTACAACACGCTCGCGCGTGACAAGCAAGTTTTCGTGCCGCGCCAGTCAGGCGAAGTGCGGATGTACGTATGCGGGATTACCGTCTACGACTATTGTCACGTGGGCCACGCGCGCATGCTGGTCGTATTCGACCTCGTCCAGCGCTGGCTGCGTGCGATCGGCTATCGGGTCACGTACGTGCGCAACATCACCGACATCGAGGACAAGATCATCCGCCGCGCGGTCGAGAACGGCGAGACGATCAAGTCGCTGACCGACCGGTTCATCGGCGCGATGCACGAGGATGAGGCGGCGCTCGGCATCCAGCGTCCGGACATCGAGCCGCGCGCGACGCAGTTCATTCCGCAGATGCTCGGGATGATCGAGAAGCTCGAGGCGAACGGCTACGCGTACCAGGCGAGCGACGGCGACGTCAACTATTCGGTGCGCAAGTTCGCGAACTACGGGAAGCTGTCGGGCAAGTCGCTCGACGACCTGCGCGCGGGCGAGCGCGTTGCCGCAAACGATGCGAAGCAGGATCCGCTCGACTTCGTGCTGTGGAAGCGCGCGAAGGAGGACGAGCCCGACGGTGCGTCGTGGGCATCGAAGTACGGGATGGGCCGGCCGGGCTGGCACATCGAATGCTCGGCGATGGGCTGCACGCTGCTCGGCGAGCATTTCGACATCCACGGCGGCGGGCAGGATCTGCAATTCCCGCACCACGAGAACGAGATCGCGCAGAGCGAAGGCGCGACCGGCCAGACGTTCGTCAACTACTGGATGCACAACGGCTTCGTGCAGGTCGACAACGAGAAGATGTCGAAATCGCTCGGCAACTTCTTCACGATCCGCGAAGTGCTCGAACGGTACGACGCCGAGGTCATGCGCTTCTTCATCGTGCGCACGCACTACCGGTCGCCGCTCAACTACAGCGACGTGCATCTCGACGACGCGCGCGCGTCGCTCACGCGCCTGTACACGGCGCTGAAGGATGTCGAGCCCGACACGCTCGCGCTCGACTGGAACGAGCCGCACGCGCAGCGTTTCGCGGCTGCGATGAACGACGACATCAACACGCCGGTCGCGGTGGCGACGCTGTTCGAACTGGCGGGTGAAGTCAATCGCACGCGCGATGCATCGCTCGCGCGGCAACTGAAACAACTGGCGGGCCTCCTGGGCCTGCTCGGCCGCGAACCGCGCGCGTTCCTGCAGCAGGGCACCGGTGCCGCGCAGGCGGGCGGGCTCGCAGCCGACGAAATCGAAGCGAAGATCGCCGCGCGTGTCGCGGCGAAGCAAGCGAAGGACTATGCCGAAGCGGACCGGATTCGGGCGGAACTGCTCGACGCCGGTATCGCACTTGAAGACAAACCGGGCGGATCGACCGAATGGCGTCGCGTATGAGCGCGATGCGTTCCACTGACCGATCCGTCAGGTAGGAGGCAGGATGGCAACGGCCAGAAAAGCGCCGGTCAGGCGTGCGACTCCGCTCGCCGCGCGTCCGGCAGCCAAGCGCGCGCCAGCGGCGAAGGCGGACGCGACGCGCGCCGTGCCGAACGGCGCGCTCAACGGTCATGCAAAGCCCGCGCGCGCGAAGGGCGTGGACGCGGCGCAGCCGGAGGTCGCGATGGCGGCCGCCGACGCGGCCCGCAAGGTGCGGGCAGCCGATGCGGCAGTCGACGGCGCCGATGGCGTCGTGCGTCCCGCGTACTGGGATAAAGCGAGCGCCGATCTCGTCAAGCGCGACCGCATCCTGAAGAAGCTGATCCCGAAGTTCGGCCCCGCGCATCTCGTGAAGCGCGGCGACCCGTTCGTCACGCTCGCGCGTTCGGTCGTCGGCCAGCAGATCTCGGTTCCGTCCGCGCAGGCGCTGTGGGCGCGCATCGAGGATGCGTGTCCGAAACTCGCACCGCAGCCGGTCATCCGGCTCGGCGCGGACAAGCTGATCGCGTGCGGGCTGTCGAAGCGCAAGACGGAATATATTCTCGATCTCGCGCAACACTTCGTGTCGGGCGCGCTGCACGTCGACAAATGGACGTCGATGGACGACGAGGACGTGATCGCGGAACTCACGCAGATCCGCGGCATCAGCCGCTGGACGGCCGAGATGTTCCTGATCTTCAACCTGTCGCGGCCGGACGTGCTGCCGCTCGACGATCCGGGTCTGATCCGCGCGATCAGCGTCAATTACTTCAGCGGGGAGCCCGTAACGCGCAGCGAGGCGCGTGAAGTGGCCGCCAACTGGGAGCCGTGGCGTACCGTCGCGACCTGGTACATGTGGCGCAGCCTCGACGCACCGGACGCCGACGCCGATTGACGGCTATCGGGTTTTAAACATCAATAGTTGAGAGCCGGTTTTGCACGTCGCCCGCGCGGGTAGAATACGCGCTGCCGCAAGACCCAAGGATTCGAACACATGAAGACCACGTTTCTGGATTTCGAACAGCCGATCGCCGAACTCGAGGCCAAGATCGAAGAGCTGCGATTCGTGCAGGACGACTCGGCTGTCGATATTTCGGAAGAAATCGAGCGGCTGTCGAAGAAAAGCCAGCAACTGACGAAGGACCTCTACGCGAACCTGTCGCCGTGGCAGGTCTCGCAGATCGCGCGGCATCCGCAGCGTCCGTACACGCTCGATTACGTTGCGGAACTGTTTACCGATTTTCACGAACTGCATGGCGACCGCGCGTTCGCGGACGACCTGTCGATCGTCGGCGGCCTCGCGCGCTTCGGCGGCCATCCGTGCATGGTGATCGGCCATCAGAAGGGCCGCGACACGAAGGAGCGCGCCGCGCGCAACTTCGGGATGCCGCGTCCGGAAGGCTATCGCAAGGCCGAACGGCTGATGCGTCTCGCCGAGAAATTCGGGCTGCCGATCTTCACGTTCGTCGACACGCCGGGCGCATACCCGGGCATCGGCGCGGAAGAGCGCGGCCAGTCGGAGGCGATCGGCCGCAACCTGTACGTGATGGCCGAACTGAAGACGCCGATCATCACGACCGTGATCGGCGAGGGCGGTTCGGGCGGTGCGCTCGCGATCGCCGTGGCCGACACCGTGATGATGCTGCAGTTCTCGACCTACTCGGTGATCTCGCCGGAAGGCTGCGCGTCGATCCTGTGGAAGAGCGCCGCGAAGGCGCCCGAGGCCGCGGAAGCGCTGGGCCTGACCGCGCATCGCCTGAAGGCGCTGGGCCTGATCGACAAGATCATCAACGAGCCGCTCGGCGGCGCGCACCGCGATCCGAAGGGCATGGCAGCGTTGCTGCGCCGTGCGCTCGCCGATTCGCTGCGCCAGTTCCAGGGCATGAGCATCGATGCGCTGCGCGAGCGCCGCTTCGAGCGCCTGATGGCCTACGGCAAGTTCAAGGAAACCACGCCCGGCGCATGACCGGCGTGTTCGCATCGCGCGCCGTCCGGCGCGCGTCTCGCTCGTGATCCCCCCGACCGAATTCTCCGCCGACCGTGTCGTCCTCGACGCGGTCGGCGTTGCGCTTGCCGATCTGCCGGCCGATGCGCGCATCGCGATCGCGTACAGCGGCGGCCTCGACTCGACGGTGCTGCTCGACGCGGCCGTGCGTGTGGCGGGCGCCGCGCGTTGCGTCGCGCTGCACGTGCACCACGGCCTTAGCGCGAACGCTGACGCATGGGTCGCGCATGCGCAGGCGACGGCCGGGCAACTTGGCGTCGCGTTCGAGTCGGAGCGTGTCGATGTGCCGCGCGACAGCGGCCTCGGCATCGAGGCGACCGCGCGCGAGCGCCGCTATGCGGCGCTCGACGCGATGTGCGAGCGCCACGGCGTGGCCGCGCTCTGGGTCGCGCAGCATGCGGACGACCAGGCGGAGACCGTGCTGCTTCAGCTGTTGCGCGGCGCGGGGATCGCGGGCCTGGCCGCGATGGCACCGCGTTATCGGCCTGACGGCGCAAGCGTCGAGCGCGTGCGGCCGCTGTTGCGATTGTTGCGCGCGCAACTGGAGCGCTATGCGGCGCAGCGCGCGCTGACGTGGATCGACGACGAATCGAACGGCGACACGCGCTACGCGCGCAATGCGCTGCGCATCGACGTGCTGCCGGCGCTCGCCGTGCATTTCCCGGGTTTTCGCGATGCGCTGGGCCGCGCGGCCCAGCATGCGGCCGCCGCGCAGCGGCTGCTCGACGATCTCGCTGAACTGGATTTCGCCGGCGCCGCGCGCGACGACGGCCGCGCGCTGTCGCGCGATGCGCTGGTCGCGTTCGACGATACGCGCGGCGCCAACCTGCTGCGTTTCTGGATGCGCCGGCTCGGGCTGCCCGGTGCGTCGGCGGGGCGGCTGGCGAACATGATGCGGCAGCTGCGCGCCGCGCACGACGCGCATGCGCTGCGGGTCGATCACGCGGGGCAGTGCCTGCGGCTCTATCGCGACACCGTGTACTGGGAGGCGGGCGACAGCGCCGAGCCGGCCGACGACGGCACCGGAACGCCGCATCCCGAATCCTCGCTCGCGTGGGACGGCCAGGAAGTCTGGCGCGTGCCGGCATGGCGCGGCACGTTCGTGTTCGCGCCGGCCGAGGCCGGCAGCGACGGCGCGGTGCCGGAGGCGCTGCTGCGCGGCGCGACGCTCGCCGCGCGCGCCCGCGCGGGCGGCGAGCGGCTGCGTACGTCGCCCGGCGGCCCGGGCCGCACGCTGAAGAATCTGTTCCAGGAGCGCGGCGTGCCGGCCTGGCAGCGCGACGTGCCGCTGTTGTTTGCGGGCGAGCGGCTCGTCTACGTGCCGCGGCTCGGCGTGAATCACGGCGACGGGCTGGCCGATGCCGGCGCGTGGCGCCGGATCGAATGGCGTCCCGACCTGCTGATCGCATAGCGGCGACACGCTTGCCGCCGCGCGATCGCGCGCCGGTTTTCACCATTTGGTAAACAGCGCCGGAACGCTTGCCGAACCGGCGAGCGGCTTGTCAAGCGGGCCTCTATCGGGTACGCTCGGTCGTTTGCTCGGCTCGATTTTTGAGCGATTTGTGCAGGTTTTCCGCGTGACGTACCCGGTTTGCGCGGCCTGATCGGCCTTCCGGGCAAAATCCGTCACGCTTGCGTGTTGCGTCCCAGCCGTCCCCCTCGTCGTCCGTCCACAGCCACAAGCCGCGTGACCGAACGGCAACGCGGCCTGCCCAGCGCGCCCGTGCGGCTTCTCCTCCAGTTCAGAACGACAATGGCACTCATCGTACACAAATACGGCGGCACTTCGATGGGCTCGGTCGAGCGCATCAAGAACGTCGCGAAACGCGTCGCAAAATGGCATCAGGCCGGGCACCAGATGGTGGTCGTGCCGTCCGCGATGTCCGGCGAAACCAACCGTCTGCTCGGTCTCGCGAAAGAGATTTCGAGCCAGCCGAGCCCGCGTGAGCTCGACATGATCGCGTCGACCGGCGAGCAGGTCAGCGTCGGCCTGCTGTCGATCGCGCTGCAGGAAATCGGCGTCGAGGCCGTGAGCTATGCCGGCTGGCAAGTGCCGATCAAGACGGACAGCGCGTTCACGAAGGCGCGCATCCACTCGATCGACGACGAGCGCGTGAAGGCCGATCTGAACGCCGGCAAGGTCGTGATCATCACGGGCTTCCAGGGCGTCGATCCGGACGGCCACATCACGACGCTGGGCCGCGGCGGCTCGGACACGTCGGCGGTGGCGGTCGCGGCCGCGCTGGATGCCGAAGAGTGCCTGATCTATACGGACGTCGACGGCGTCTACACGACCGACCCGCGCGTGGTCGAAGAGGCGCGACGCCTCGATCGCGTGACGTTCGAGGAAATGCTGGAAATGGCCAGCCTCGGCTCGAAGGTCCTGCAGATCCGCTCGGTCGAATTCGCCGGCAAATACCAGGTGAAGACGCGCGTGCTGTCGAGCCTGACCGATCCGCTGATTGCGCTCGACGAAGAAATGCGCTCGGGCACCCTGATTACTTTTGAAGAAGACGAGACCATGGAAAAGGCAGTCATTTCCGGCATCGCGTTCCAGCGCGACGAAGCACGCATTGCGGTGATGGGCGTGCCCGACAAGCCGGGCATCGCGTATCAGATCCTCGGCCCGGTCGCCGACGCGAACGTCGACGTCGACATGATCATCCAGAACCAGAGCGTCGAAGGGAAGACGGACTTCACGTTCACGGTCGGCCGCGGCGACTACCAGAAGGCGATGGACATCCTCACCAACCAGGTGCAGGGCCATGTGAGCGCCGAGCGCGTGCAGGGCGACCCGAAGGTGTCGAAGGTGTCGGTCGTCGGCGTCGGCATGCGTTCGCACGTGGGCGTCGCGAGCAAGATGTTCCGCACGCTGTCGGAAGAGGGCATCAACATCCAGATGATCTCGACGTCCGAAATCAAGATTTCGGTGCTGATCGACGAGAAATACATGGAGCTGGCCGTCCGCGCGCTGCACAAGGCATTCGAACTCGACCAGGCCGCGTGAATTTTTTCGTGATGCATTGAAGAAAATGCATCACGGAAATTGACGCACGGTTCGAAACCCTATATTATCTCGTTCTCGTCGCACTGCCTCCCTGGTGCGAGCGAAAGTTTGGGAGACGTGGCCGAGAGGTCGAAGGCACTCCCCTGCTAAGGGAGCATCTGGGCCAAAACCTGGATCGAGGGTTCGAATCCCTCCGTCTCCGCCAAAAGCGGTGACAAAGCCCCGCAAGTTCTCGGACTTGCGGGGCTTTTTCTTTTCCGGCGTCGTTTCCGCACGCACCGCCCGGCGCCACGCTTCGTCCGGACAGCCAATCAATGCTCGACTCGAGCGGCGCTCATGCGCTAAATAGGCGTATCGCCTCGCGCGGCTCAATCGGGAGTTCCGGCACGCATGCATTCCGTACTGACCATCCTTTCGCACCGTCCCGTCGACGGGCTCGTCGACAATCACGAACGTTACGCGCGGGCCCACGGCTACCGGCACGCGATCGTCGACGGCACGCACGTGTACGGCGAGCGCCAGCAGGTGCTGCACAAGTACCACGCGATCATCGCGCAGCTCGTCGCGATGGAGCAGGGCGCGTTGCTGCTCGTGCTCGATTCGTTCTCGGTCGTGTTCGGCCAGCATGCGTTGCCGGCCGTCGCGGACGGTTATGACGCGATCGTCACGACGCAGACCTCGAAGTCGTCGTTGCCCGCCGCGAGCGGCATGATCTTTCGCAACGTGCCCGACGTGCGCGAGTGCTTGCGCAAGCTGGTGGTCGAGCTCGGCAAGTGGGCGATGCGCCTGCCCGAGCGGCAACACGCATGCGAGGCGACGCTGCTTGCCGAGCACTTCCCGCCGCTGCCGTTCGATCAGCCGCTCGCGACCGGCCATTTCGCGTCGGCCCAGACGGTATGGCGCGACGGGCTAGCGATCGACGCGGTCGTCGGCGCGCATCCGCTCGTGGCGCACCAGGCGCCCGAATGGCAGCAGATCGATGGCGTATGGGCGCCGACGCCCGACTACGACTTTCGCTACGTGCTCGCGCTCGTCGACGACGCGGCGCGTGTCCAGCGGGGCGAGCAGCCGAGCGCGATGGACGACTGGCGCACCGCGCAGCAACGCCCGCGCGAACCGGCGCGACACCTGAACCCGCATGCAAGCATTGCGTTCGTGAGCCTGCACACGTCGCACATCGCCGGTTACGGCGATCTTCACGAAGAGAACTTCGTTCGCTACTGCACGCGACACGGCTATGCGTACCACGCGTATCGCGAACCGCCCGCGCTCCTGCCGGCCGGCGTCGATGCGAACTGGGCGAAGCTGCACCTGATTCGCGAACATCTGCCGGATCACGCGTTCGTGTTCTGGGTCGACGCCGACATCCTCGCGATCGACCAGCGCCAGACGGTCGACGGCGTGGTCGACGGCCGCGATTTCGTGATCGGCACCGACCACACGGCCTGGGCGATCAACTCGTGCATGATCGGCGTGCGTAACGTCGCGCCAATGCGCGAACTGGTCGAACGCATATGTGCGCGGATCGAGCGCATCGGCGATCGGTCGTCGGTCTATGCGAGCGGCGGCGACCAGCAGGCGATCTATGTCGAACTGCTGGAGGCGGGCATGATCGACGCGCGCTACATCGTCGATGCGATGTCGCTCGCGTCATCGCCGGTCTATGCGACGCGCGACAGCCGCTTCGTCCATTTCCCCGCGCAACACAACCACTATCGCGCGGTGACGATGCGCGTATGGGACAGGCTGAGCCATCAGCGCTGACGGAATGCGCCGCGATTTCCGGTGTTCCGGATCGCGGCGATCGGCGGCCGGTGAAATAAAAATGAAAGTATCCGTGTAAGGTTTGAATCGCTCTCATTCATCCTTCCCCGCATTCCACGCTTGCGCCCCGAAGAATCGGTCTTCCGGCCAAAAATGCGGCATCGCACCGATTCGTGCGATCGGCGTCGCATCACAATACGAAAAATTACACATAAAAATCAGCGATCTATCCGGGCGTCGTGAAAAGCTCCTCTGCTGCGATGCAAAAAATAATCATTCGCCTTATGCTGGTTAACCCGATTGCGCTTGAGCGGCGTCAAGCTTTGCCCTGATTCCGCTTTACATTTTGCCAACATTGGCGGTCCGCGAAATCTATCTGTCGATTTGATTTCGTTTCCTTCGTCACGCCTGTTTCCGATGCAGCGCGCGACCCTCTCAAGGCCTGTTGACATGCATGATTTCCCCTTTCTGAGCCTGGCGATCTGGGTTCCGATCCTGTTCGGCGCGTGCCTGCTGCGCGCCGGTTCCGACCGTCATCCGCATCGCACGAGGCTGATCGCGCTGGTCGGCGCACTCGCGGGGCTGGCCGCCGTCGTGCCGCTCGTCACCGGTTTCGATTCGCACTCGGCCGCGATGCAGTTCGCCGAAACCCGCAACTGGCTGGCGGCTTTCAACGCCGGCTGGCGTGTCGGGATCGACGGCGCGTCGCTGTGGCTCGTCGTGCTGACCGCCTTCACGACGCTCGTCGTCGTGATCGCGTCGTGGGAAGCGGTGACGGTGCGGGTCGCGCAGTACTACGCGTCGTTCCTGATCCTGTCGGGGCTGATGGTCGGCGTGTTCGTCGCGCAGGACGGGCTGCTGTTCTTCATCTTCTTCGAGGCGACGCTGATTCCGCTGTACCTGCTGATCGGCACGTGGGGCAGGGAGCATCGCGTCTACGCGGCCGTGAAGTTCTTCTTCATCTCGTTCGCGGGTTCGCTGCTGCTGTTGATGGCGATGCTGTACCTGTACGCGAAGTCGCATACGTTCGACATGAACGCATGGCGCACGCTGCAGCTCGGCTTCGCGCCGCAGCTCCTGGTGTTCCTCGGTTTCTTCGCCGCGTTCGCGGTCAAGGTGCCGATGTGGCCGGTTCATACGTGGCTGCGCGACGTCTACACCGACGGCCCGACGGGTGCCGCGCTGATGCTCGCGATGCTCAAGCTCGGCGGCTACGGCTTCCTGCGCTTCGCGCTGCCGATCACGCCGGACGCGAGCCACTTCTTCGCGCCGGCCGTGATCGCGCTGTCGCTGTTCGCGATCGTCTACGCGAGCCTGATCGCGCTCGCCCAGACCGATCTCGGCAAGCTGCTCGCGTATTCGACGGTTGCGCACATGGGGATCGTCACGCTCGGGCTGTTCCTGTTCAACCAGATCGGCGTCGAAGGCGCGATCGTGCAGCTCGTGTCGTACGGCTTCGTCGCGGGCGCGATGCTGCTGTGCGTGAGCGTGCTGGTCGATCGCACGAAGCAGCGCGAGATCGCCGCGTACGGCGGCGTGGCGGGCGTGATGCCGCGCTTCGCGACGTTCGCGCTGCTGTTCGCGATGGCCAACGTCGGCCTGCCGGGCACGTCGGGCTTCGTCGGCGAGTTCATGGTCATCATGGGCGCGATCCGCGTCAACTTCTGGATCGGCGCGATCGCGGCACTCACGCTGATCCTCAGCGCGTCGTACACGCTGTGGATGGTCAAGCGCGTCGTGTTCGGCAAGATCGCGGGTCCGCGTATCGCGAAGCTCGCCGACCTGAGTCGTCGCGAGATCGTGATGTTCGCGTCGCTCGCGCTGATCGTGTTGATGGTGGGCGTCGATCCGAAGCCGTTCACCGACGCGATCGATCCGACCGTCGCACGGCTGATCGAGGAAGCGAGCCGTTCGAAGCTGCCGGCCGGGGACGGCGGCGCACCGGCGCAGCCGGCGTACATGGCCGCGGCGCACGGCTGAGCGCGTGACGCCGCGCACGATGTCCGCATCGCGTGCCGATGCGGACATCGTTGCGCGCGCATTCATCGGGGCAGGGCGGACACGAGCCCGCGGTTTTTCGCCGATTTCGGCCGTCTCAAGGCCCTCGGCGTGAGACCCGAGGCCCGCGGCCGCCTCCCGGCTGCGTGAAATTGCCCCGCGACAATCTGTCTCACTGCGGATTCTGCAATGATGATTTGTCGCACCCACCGGTTTTTCGCCGCGCCCGCGCGACGTATGATTCGGCCACTTTCGTGGATCGAATGCGCATCGGGCAAACGCAACGGATTCAATGACCCTCGGGCTGTGTGATGAAAAGAAGAGCTTCAAAAGGCTGGACGGCGCTGATATCGATCGGCGCGGCGCTGAGCCTGTCAGGCTGTAATTTAGATGTACTAAATCCGAAAGGAAGCGTCGGGGCCGCCGAAAAGGCGCTGATCGCGACCTCGACATGGGCGATGCTGATCGTCGTCGTGCCGGTGATCCTGCTCACGCTGTGGTTCGCGTGGCGTTACCGCGCATCGAACCGCAACGCCGCCTATGCGCCGAACTGGTCGCACTCGACCGCGATCGAGGTCGTGATCTGGACGGTGCCGACGCTGATCATCCTGTTCCTCGGCGTGCTCACGTGGAAAACCACGCACGAGCTCGATCCGTACAAGCCGCTCGAGTCGTCGGTGAAGCCGATCGACGTCGAGGTCGTCGCGCTCGACTGGAAGTGGCTGTTCATCTATCCGGAACTCGGCATCGCGTCGGTGAACCAGCTCGCGATTCCGGTCGGCACGCCGGTGAATTTCCGCATCACGTCGGATTCGGTGATGAACTCGTTCTTCATTCCGCAGCTCGGCGGCCAGGTCTATGCGATGGCCGGCATGCAGACGCGCCTGCACCTGATCGCCGATGAAGCCGGCGACTACGCGGGCACGTCCGCCAACTTCAGCGGCCGCGGCTTCTCCGACATGAAGTTCCGCACGCTCGCCGAGCCGCGCGAACAGTTCGACGCGTGGGTGCAGAAGGTCAAGGCCTCGCCCGACCGGCTCGATGCGACCGTGTACGGCACCGTCGCGCAGCCGAGCGAGAAGGCGCCCGTGCGCTACTTCTCGTCGGTCGATCCGCGGCTCTTCCACAACATCATCGCGAAATACAACGATGGCCACGTCCTCGATCTGAAGGACGCCGCCTGCGGCACGAAGGGGTAACGCATGTTCGGCAAACTCACACTGGCGGCGATCCCGTTCGATCAGCCCATCATCATGGTGGCAGGCGCCTTCATGGGGCTGGTCGTGCTGGGCATTCTCGCCGCACTGACGATCACCGGCCGCTGGAAGTGGCT
Source organism: Burkholderia sp. Bp9015 (assembly GCF_003853505.1). Classification (NCBI taxonomy): domain Bacteria; kingdom Pseudomonadati; phylum Pseudomonadota; class Betaproteobacteria; order Burkholderiales; family Burkholderiaceae; genus Burkholderia; species Burkholderia sp. Bp9015. The sequence goes on along the minus strand of NZ_QTPZ01000023.1, from coordinate 13,474 downwards.
GTGGACGGAATGGCTGACGACGGTCGACCACAAGAAACTCGGCGTGATGTACATCATCGTCGCGCTGATCATGCTGCTGCGCGGCTTCGCCGACGCGATCATGATGCGCATGCAGCTTGCGCTCGCGTACAACGCGCCCGGCTACTTGCCGCCGCACCACTATGACCAGATCTTCACGGCACACGGCGTGATCATGATCTTCTTCATGGCGATGGTGTTCATGGTCGGCCTGATGAACCTCGTCGTGCCGCTGCAGATCGGCGCGCGCGACGTCGCGTTCCCGTTCATCAACTCGCTCTCGTTCTGGATGACGGCGGTCAGCGCGATCCTGATCAACATCTCGCTCGTGATCGGCGAGTTCGCGCAGACCGGCTGGCTCGCGTATCCGCCGCTGTCGGAGCTGCAGTTCAGCCCGGGGGTAGGGGTCGACTATTACCTGTGGGCGCTGCAGATTTCGGGTGTCGGCACGCTGCTGACCGGCGTGAACTTCTTCGTGACGATCATCAAGATGCGCGCGCCGGGCATGACGCTGATGAAGATGCCGGTGTTCACGTGGACGGCCCTCTGCACGAACGTGCTGATCATGGCGTCGTTCCCGATCCTGACCGCGACGCTCGCGCTGCTCGGCCTCGACCGCTACCTCGGCATGCACTTCTTCACGAACGAAGCCGGCGGCAACGCGATGCTGTACCTGAACCTGATCTGGGCGTGGGGCCATCCGGAGGTGTACATCCTGATCCTGCCGGCGTTCGGCATCTTCTCGGAAGTCATCGCGACGTTCTCGAAGAAGCCGCTGTTCGGCTACAAGACGATGGTGTATGCGACCTGCGCGATCATGGTGCTGTCGTTCCTCGTGTGGCTGCATCACTTCTTCACGATGGGCTCCGGTGCGAACGTGAACGCGTTCTTCGGCATCATGACGATGATCATCGCGATCCCGACCGGCGTGAAGGTGTTCAACTGGCTGTTTACGATGTACCGCGGCCGGATCGAATTCACGACGCCGGTGCTGTGGACGATCGGCTTCATGGTCACGTTCACGCTCGGCGGCATGACCGGCGTGATGATGGCGATCCCGGGCGCGGACTTCGTGCTGCACAACAGCCTGTTCCTGATCGCGCACTTCCACAACGTGATCATCGGCGGCGTGCTGTTCGGCTATCTCGCGGGCTTCAACTACTGGTTCCCGAAGGCGTTCGGCTTCAAGCTGAACGAGAAGCTCGGCAAGGCTGCGTTCTGGTTCTGGCAGGTCGGCTTCTACGTCGCGTTCGTGCCGCTCTACGTGCTCGGCTTCATGGGCATGACGCGGCGCCTGAACCACTACGACAATCCGGCGTGGCATCCGTGGCTGCTGGTCGCCGCGTTCGGCGCCGTGCTGATCGCGATCGGCATCGCGTGCCAGCTGCTGCAACTGGTGGTCAGCATCCGCAACCGCAACCTGCCGGCATATCGCGACACCACGGGCGACCCGTGGGGCGGCCGCACGCTGGAATGGGCGACCTCGTCGCCGCCGGCCGAGTACAACTTCGCGGTGATCCCGCAGGTGCGCACGCTCGACGCGTACGCCGACATGAAGGCACGCGGCGACGGCCGGCCGAACCCGGCGGCGATCCGCGACATCCACATGCCGTCGAATACGTGCGCGGGTCTCGTGGTCGCGGTCTTCAGCCTGGTGCTGGGCTTCGCGCTGGTGTGGCACATCTGGTGGATGGCGATCGGCGGCCTGGTCGGCATCGTCGCGACGCTCGTGGTCTACAGCTCGCGTGACAACGACGGCTACTACATCCCGGCGTCGAAGGTGCGCAGGATCGAAGAGAAGCAACCGGCGGCGCGCGTGGCCACGCGTGTCGACGACGTGGAACTGGAGGCCAACTGATGTTGCAGAAAACCCTGAGCGCAACCCTGCTCGAGCACGACGACCATCCGCCGTCGCACTCGGTGTTCGGCTTCTGGTTGTACCTGATGACCGACTGCGTGATCTTCGCGGCGCTGTTCGCGACGTTCGCGGTGCTCGGCAACCAGTACGCGGGCGGTCCGACCGCGAAGGACCTGTTCGACATTCCGGGCGTCGCGGTGGAAACCGCCGCGCTGCTGCTGTCGAGCATCACCTACGGCTTCGCGATGCTGGCCGCGTACAAGCAGCGGCGCGGCGCGCTGCTCGCGTGGCTCGCGGTGACATTCGTGCTCGGCGCGGCGTTCCTCGCGATGGAGCTGCGCGAGTTCTCGCACCTGATCGCGGAAGGCGCGGGCCCGCAGCGCAGCGCGTTCCTGTCGGCGTTCTTCACGCTGGTCGGCACGCACGGGCTGCACGTGACGGCCGGCCTCGTGTGGATGATCGTGCTCGCCGGGCAGGTCGTGCTGCGCGGCGGCGACCTGACCGATCGCGACCTGCGGCGTCTGACGTGCCTGAGCCTCTTCTGGCATTTCCTCGACATCGTGTGGATCTGCGTGTTTTCCTTTGTCTATCTCGCGAGCGTGATCTAAATGGCCCATTCGCATTCGTCGCAACTCGAAGAAGGGCACGGCAGCGTCGGCGGCTATGTCGCCGGTTTCATCCTGTCGGTGCTGCTCACGGCCGCGTCGTTCGGCCTCGTGATGGGCGGCGTGCTGTCGCCGCACGCATCGCTGATCGCGCTCGCCGTGCTCGCATTCGTGCAGATCGTCGTGCACCTCGTGTACTTCCTGCACATGAACGGTTCGTCCGGCCAACGCTGGAACGTGATGGCGTTCAGCTACACCGTGCTGACGGCGGCGATCCTGATCGTCGGCACGCTGTGGGTGATGCACAACGTCAGCATGAACATGATGTCGCGCTGAGCCCAGAGCGGCTGAGCGGCATCGCGGCGCAGCGGACGATCTCCATGCGCATTCATGCATCAAAGGCGGCACGCGAGTGCCGCCTTTGTCATTGTGGCCGCGCGGTGTGCGTGGCGTCGCTCGGCGCGGACGCGGGCCAGGATGAAAGATGTTTCAGGAAACGGCGGAACGGACATCGCGGCAGCGCGTCAATTGTTACAAGACGTTAGCGGACGCCTCCACGTGCGATGCAGCGCATCAGTTCTTACAAACTTGAAATATGCGGAGACTGTGCGTGCCGTTATAGTCGAATCACACATGAAACAACTCGAAGAGGAATCCATGAAGACTTTGCGTATTGCCTCGCTCTTGACCGGTATGACGGCCTTGCTCGTGTCGGGCGCAGCAATGGCGGGAGTCAATGTCGGGATCAACGTCGGCGTGCCGGCTCCGGTCTACGTCGCACCCGCGCCCGTGTATGCGCCGCCGCCTCCGCCGGTCGTCTACCAGCCGGCGCCCGTGTATGCGCCGGCGCCCGTCTACGCGCCGGCCCCGGCGATCGTGATCGGCTGGCACGGCGATCGCTACTGGGACGGCCGCCGCTACTGGGGCCGCGACGAGTGGTATCGCCATCATGGCCGCGGCTGGCACGGCGATCGCGGTCACTGGGACAACGGCCGTCACAACGGCTGGCGCTGATCGATCTGCGGCGCACGCGCGATGCGTGCGCGCCCTCGAAGGAAAACCGCCCGTGTGAACTGAACACCGGGCGGTTTTTCTTTGCCTGTGCGAGTCGCACGCGGCAGCCGCAACGTGCCGGTGCCATGCGCGAAAACCCGCAAGTTGGCTCGACGTCGAATTGAATGGGTAGAATCGACCCACGTTCCATCCCTCAATCGACCGACAGGGCCTCTATGACGAAGGGTTCGCCCCGGACCGCCGCCACCCGCATCCGCTTCGGCGCCGCGCATGCGGCACGGGCCGCCGGCCGCACGGCGGCAGTATGGACGCTACAGGCGGTACTGGCTGCAAGCGCCGCGCACGCGGCCTATGCAATCGCGCAGTACGGCGAGCCGAAATATCCGCCGGGCTTCAGGCATTTCGACTATGTGAACCCCGACGCGCCGAAGGGCGGCACGCTCGTGCTCGCGAACCCGAGCCGGCTCACGTCGTTCGACAAGTTCAATCCGTTCACGATGCGCGGCAACCCGGCACCGGGCATCGACCTGCTGTTCGAGAGCCTCGCGACCGGCAGCATGGACGAACCGGCATCCGCCTACGGGCTGCTCGCCGACGACATCGCGATCGCGCCGGACCGCCGCTCGGTCACGTTTCACCTGAACCCGCGCGCGCGCTTTTCGAACGGCGATCCGGTCACGGCCGACGACGTCAGGTTTTCGTTCGACACGCTGAAGAGCAAGCAGGCCGCACCGCAGTTCGGCGCGTATTTCGCCGAGATCGCGAAGGCGGTGGTGGTCGATCCCGCGACCGTGCGTTTCGAGTTCCGCAGCACGAACCGCGAGCTGCCGCTGATCGCCGGCGGCGTGCCGGTGTTCTCGCGCAAGTGGGGGCTGCGCGCGGACGGTTCGCGGATTCCGTTCGACCAACTCGCGTTCGAGCAGCCGATCGGCAGCGGCCCGTACCTGATCGAGCGCTACGACAACGGCCGCACGATTACCTATCGGCGCAATCCCGCGTACTGGGGCGCCGACCTGCCGGTGCGGGTCGGCACCGACAACTTCGAGCGGATCGTCTACAAGCTCTATGGCGACGGCGTCGCGCGGCTCGAGGCGTTCAAGGCCGGCGAGTACGACGTGCTGGTCGAATACATCGCGCGCAACTGGACGCGGCGCGACGTCGGCAAGCGCTTCGACAGCGGCGAGCTCGTCAAGCGCGAGTTCCGCCAGCACAACGGCGCGGGCATGCAGGGCTTCTTCATGAACCTGCGCCGGCCGCTGTTTCGCGACGTGCGCGTGCGCCAGGCGCTCGATCTCGCGTTCGACTTCGAATGGCTGAACCGCCAGTTGTTCTATAGCGCGTACACGCGCCTCGACAGCTATTTCGCCGATACCGACCTGCAGGCGACCGGTACGCCGGGCCCGGGCGAACTGAAGCTGCTGGAGCCGTTGCGCACGCAACTCGACCCGGCCGTGTTCGGCCCGATGGTCACGCAGCCGAACACGAACCCGCCGGGCTCGCTGCGCGCGAACCTGCTGAAGGCGCGCGCGCTGCTCGCGCAGGCCGGCTGGACCTACCGCGACGGCGCGTTGCGCAACGCGCAGGGCGAGCCGTTCACGTTCGAGATCCTCGACGATTCGGGCGCGGCGATGGAAGGCGTCGTGACAGCCTACCAGCGCAATCTCGCGAAGCTCGGCATCGACGCGCGTTTTCGCACGGCCGATTACGCGCTGCTGCAGAAGCGCCTCGACGCGTTCGACTACGACATGACGACGGTTCGCCTGCCGGGTGTGCAGGTACCGGGCGCCGAGCAGTTCTCGCGTTACGGCAGCAAGTTCGCGGACGAGCCGGGCTCCGACAACATCATCGGCCTGAAGTCGCCGGCCGTCGACGCGCTGCTGCATGCGCTCGGCGCCGCGCAGACGCGCGAGGACCTGCTCGACGCGACGCATGCGCTCGACCGCGTGCTGATGCACGGCTATTACGCCGTTCCGCAGTGGTACAGCACCACGCACCGGATCGCATACAAGCGCACGCTCGGCTATCCGCAAACGCTGCCGCTGTACTATTCGGCCGAGGGCTGGGTCGTATCGACCTGGTGGGCCAAGCCCGATCACTGAAGCCTGCCGGCCCTTCGTTCAACCCAGCCTATCGATCGCGAGTCGACGCCCTATGTGGAGCTACATCCTCAAACGCCTGCTGCTGATGATCCCGACGCTCGTCGGCGTGCTCACGCTCACGTTCGCGGTGATCCAGTTCGTGCCGGGCGGCCCGGTCGAACAGGCCGTGCAGGAACTGCGCAAGGGCGCGACGGAGCAGGGCGCGGCGCCGTTCGGAATGCGCGCGCACACCGGCGTCGACGCACAGCAGCTCGCACAGCTCAAGGCGCTGTACGGCTTCGACAAGCCGCCGCTCGAGCGTTACTGGCTGATGCTGAAGCGTTTCGCGCGCTTCGATCTCGGCGACAGCTACTTCCGCCACCAGAGCGTGTGGTCGCTGGTCGTGCAGAAGCTGCCGGTGTCGATCAGCATCGGGCTGTGGACGTTCTTCGTCACCTACCTGATCTCCGTGCCGCTCGGCATCGCGAAGGCCGTGCGCAACGGCTCGCCGTTCGATGTCGCGACGAGCCTCGTCGTGCTGGTCGGCTATGCGATTCCGGGCTTCGTGCTCGGCGTGCTGCTGCTCGTGCTGTTCGGCGGCGGCTCGTTCTGGCAGCTGTTCCCGCTGCGCGGGCTCACGTCGGACAACTTTTCCCAGCTGTCGCTCGCCGGCAAGGTGCTCGATTATCTGTGGCACATCGCGCTGCCGATCACGGCGTCGGTCGTCGGCAGCTTCGCGGTCATCACGATGCTCACGAAGAACGCGTTCCTCGACGAAATCCGCAAGCAATACGTGCTGACCGCGCGCGCGAAAGGGCTCGCCGAGCGCACCGTGCTGTGGAAGCACGTGTTCCGCAACGCGATGCTGCCGCTGATCGTCGGGTTTCCGGCCGCGTTCATCGGCGCGTTCTTCACGGGCAGCCTGCTGATCGAGACGCTGTTCTCGCTCGACGGCCTCGGGCTCTTGTCGTACGAGTCGGTCGTGCGGCGCGACTATCCGGTCGTGCTCGGCACGCTGTACCTGTTCACGCTGATCGGGCTCGCGACCAAGCTGATCTCGGACCTCTGCTATGTGTGGGTCGACCCGCGCATTCAATTCGACAACCTGGAGCGCTGACATGAAACCGTCCGCCAGCACGCCGCTCGCCGGCGCGCCTGTCCGCCTGCCCGCGCTCGCCGGGCGAGGTGCGCGATGAACCGGGCCGTCGTGTCGTCCCGCATCGACGCGGCCCGTGCGCGCGTGTCGCCGTCGCCCGCGCGCCGCGTCTGGCAGCGCTTTCGCCAGCAGCGCCTCGGCTACTGGAGCTTCGTGATCTTCGTCGTCGCGTTCGCCGCGAGCCTCGCGGCGCCGCTGTGGTCGAACGACAAGCCGCTCGTCGTGCGCTACGACGGCCAGACCTATTTCCCGATGTTCCATGCGTATCCGGAGACGACCTTCGGCGGCGACTTCCCGACGCCGGCCGACTATCTCGATCCGTACGTCCGCAAGCGGCTCGAGGCGCCGGGCAACTTCGTCGTGTATCCGCCGAACCGCTATTACTACGACACGCTGAACTATTTCTCGAGCGTGCCGAACCCGGCGCCGCCGTCGCGTGCGAACTGGCTCGGCACCGACGCGCAGGGGCGCGACCTGCTCGCGCGGCTCGTGTACGGGTTCCGCGTGTCGGTCGAGTTCGGGCTGGTCCTGACCGCGATCGGCACGCTGCTCGGGATCGCCGCGGGCGCCGTGCAGGGCTTCTTCGGCGGGCGCATCGACATCGTCGGGCAGCGGCTGATCGAGATCTGGAGTTCGCTGCCCGAGCTGTACCTGCTGATCATCTTCGCGTCGATCTTCGAGCCGAGCTTCCTGCTGCTGATCGTGCTGCTGTCGCTGTTCGGCTGGATCGGCCTGGCCGACTACGTGCGTGCCGAATTCCTGCGCAACCGCACGCAGGACTACGTGCGCGCGGCCCGCGCGATGGGGCTCACGAACTGGCAGATCATCTGGCGCCACGTGCTGCCGAACAGCATGACGCCCGTGATCACGTTCCTGCCGTTCCGGATGAGCGGCGCGATCCTCGCGCTCACGAGCCTCGACTTCCTCGGGCTCGGCGTGCCGCCGCCGACGCCGAGCCTCGGCGAGCTGCTCGCGCAGGGCAAGGGCAACCTCGACGCATGGTGGATCTCGCTGTCGACGTTCGGCGTGCTGGTCGCGACGCTGCTGCTGCTGACCTTCATGGGCGACGCGCTGCGCAACGCGCTCGACACGCGGATCGCCGACTCGGTGCGCGCGGCAGGAGGCCAGCGATGAGCAGCACGGTCGTATCGAACGCGGGCGAGCCGCTGCTGTCGCTCGAACATCTGCAGGTGCGCTTCGGCGACACGGTGGCCGTCGACGACGTGACGCTCGCGATCGGCCGCGGCGAGCGCGTCGCGCTCGTCGGGGAGTCGGGATCGGGCAAGAGCGTGACCGCGCTGTCGATCCTGCGGCTGCTGCGCGACGCCGACGTGAGCGGCACGATCCGCTTCGCCGGGCATGACCTCGCCGGCAAGAGCGAACGCGAGATGCGCGGGCTGCGCGGCTCGGACATCGCGATGATCTTCCAGGAGCCGATGACGGCGCTCAACCCGCTGTACACGATCGGCACGCAGATCGGCGAGACGATCGTGCTGCACGACGGCGTGACGGCGGTGGAGGCGCGCAAGCGCGCGATCGCGCTGCTTGCGCGTACCGGCATCGCGGAGCCGGAGCGGCGCGTCGACAGTTACCCGCACCAGTTGTCGGGCGGCCAGCGGCAGCGCGCGATGATCGCGATGGCGCTCGCCTGCCGGCCGCGCCTCCTGCTCGCGGACGAACCGACCACGGCGCTCGACGTGACGATCCGCGCGCAGATCGTCGACCTGCTGCTCGAGCTGCAGCGCGAGGAGGCGGAAAAGCGCGGGATGGCGATCCTGCTGATCACGCACGACCTGAACCTCGTACGGCACTTCGCCGAGCGGGTCGCGGTGATGGAGCGCGGCAAGCTGGTCGAAAGCGGGCCGGTCGAGCGGATCTTCGCGGAGCCGGAGCATCCGTATACGCAGCGGCTGCTGAACAGCCGGCCGCAGCGCGCGGTCGCGCCGGTGATGCCGATCGCGCCCGTCGTGCTCGATGCGCGCCACGTCAGCGTGCAGTTCGCGCGCAAGCGGCCGGGCTTCGCAGGCTGGTTCGGCACGACGCCCGTGACGGCGGTCGCGGACGTGTCCGTGTCGGTGCGGCAGGGCGAGACGCTCGGGATCGTCGGCGAATCCGGCTCCGGGAAGTCGACCCTCGCGATGGCGCTGCTCGGGCTGCAAAGGACGGCCCACGGCGAGATCGAATTCCAGGGGCGTGCGCTCTCGACCTATCGCGGCCGCGAACAGACCGCGCTGCGCTCGAACATGCAGGTCGTCTTTCAGGATCCCTTCAGTTCACTGTCGCCGCGTCACACGATCGAGCGGATCGTCGGCGAGGGGCTCGAACTGCATCGCCCGGAACTCACACCGGACGCGCGGCGCGCGAAGTCGCTGGCCGTGCTGCGCGAAGTCGGCCTCGACCGCACGGTGCTGCATCGCTATCCGCACGAATTCTCGGGCGGGCAGCGCCAGCGGATCGCGATCGCGCGTGCGCTCGTGCTGGAGCCGCGCATCCTGATCCTCGACGAACCGACGTCCGCGCTCGACGTGTCGATCCAGCAGCAGGTGCTGAAGCTGCTCGCGAATTTGCAACAGAAATACAACCTCGGCTATGTATTCATCAGCCACGACCTGGAGGTGATCGGCGCGATGGCGCACCGGGTCGCGGTGATGCAGGACGGGGCGATCGTCGAGTCCGGCGACGTGGCCGATATCTTCACGAAACCGTCACATCCTTACACACAAAAGCTGTTGAAAGCGGTCTGGAAAGCGTGATAGGCGTCCAATGGTCTGACTATCTCGATTGTATTTTTTAATTTGTTTTGACAAACGATTACGCGCTGGCTAGTATCGACCGAAATTTTCCGCCAATCAGCTGATTTTTAAGCACATTCCATCGACCAATGCAGCATCGATCCCTGACCCAGGCATGCGCGCGTACCCTCGCCGGGCTGTTCATCGGCGCCCTGTTCGCAGCAGCTCCCGGCGCGTTCGCCGACGAAGTCAGCAGTTTTAACCAGAATGTCACGAATTCGACTCAAATCGGGTCGAGCTCCTCCCTCCAGCAGACCAGTGCCCAGTCGTCGAGCGGCGGCGCGAAGTCGTTTCTTGCCGGCATGGCGGGCAAGGCAGGCGACGTCGTCGTCGGTGCGCTGAACATGATCGGCGTGCGTTACCGCTGGGGCGGCAACTCGCCGGATTCCGGCCTCGACTGCAGCGGGTTCGTGCGCTACGTGTTCCAGGACACGCTCGGCATGTCGCTGCCGCGTCGCGCCGAAGAGATGAGCCGCGTCGGCGAGAAGGTCAGCATGAGCAACCTGAAGCCGGGCGACCTCGTGTTCTTCAACACGATGCGCCGTACGTTCTCGCACGTCGGCATCTATATCGGCGACAACAAGTTCGTGCATTCGCCGTCGACGGGCAGCACGATTCGCGTCGACGATCTCGATAGCGGCTACTGGGAAAAGCGTTTCACCGGTGCGCGCCGGCTCGAGTCGGAGTTCCCGATGAAGGCCGACGACCTGCGCCAGCGCGTGCGTGCCACGATCGGCGACGACGCGGCGAACGGCAGCAACTGACCGACGCTCGCCGGCGAACCGCCGGATCCAAAAAACCCTGTCACTGGAAGGCGGCAGGGTTTTTTGTTTTGGGGCGTGCGCAAGCGGCTGGTGGCGGTGCCATCGTCGGTGGCGCGCTCGCTGTCGTGCGCCGCGCGCCGCGATGCGCCGCTTATGCCGCCGCGACGCCGCGGGCCGCCGCGAGCTTGCGCTGCAGCTCGGGCATGACGCGCGCGACGGCTTCCTCGCCCGCGAGGATCGCCGCGTTGCGCTGGTTGAAGTCGCTGCCGCCCATCGCTGCGAGGTTCGGGCGGATCACGACATCCGCGTATTTGTCGAGCTCGTAGGTCTTGATCGTCTGGCCCATGATCGTGAAGGTCTGCAGCAGCATCTCGATCGGGTTGTTGGTCGCCGCGCCGTCCGGCCGCGACGAGATGTCGACCGCGATCACGAAGCTCGCGCCCATCTTGCGCGCGAACGACGCGGGCACCGGGCTCACGAGGCCGCCGTCGACATATTCGCGGTTGCCGATCTTCACGGGCTCGAACACCGACGGCACGCTGCACGACGCGCGCACCGCGAGCCCCGTATTGCCCTGCTGGAACAGGATCGGCTGGCCGTTCTGCAGGTCCGTCGCGACGATGCCGAGCGGCTTCGCCATCTTTTCGATCGGCCGGTTGTTGAGCGTCTTGTTCAGGAAGTTCTGCAGCGCCACGCCCTGCAGCAGCCCGCGCGAGCGGAACGGCAGCGCCCAGTCGCTGATCGCCGCCTGATCCATGTCGAGTGCGATCTTGTTGATCTGCAGCCCGCTCATCCCGGCGGCATAGAGCGCCCCGACCACCGAGCCCGCGCTCGTGCCCGCGACGATCTCGACCGGGATGCCGCGCGCCTCGAGCGCCTTCAGCACGCCGATGTGCGAAAAGCCGCGGGCGGCGCCGCCGCCGAGCGCGATGCCGATCTTCACGGGTTTCTCGCGCGACTGCGCGGGATTCGCGGCGTTGTCGGGGCGGGACTTGTCGCCGAACGACGTGCAGGCGGCGAGGCTGGCGGATGCGCAAGCGATCGTGAAGTGACGGCGCGACAGGCGAGGGGACGACATCGAATGGTTCTCCGGCGGCTTGGCGGCGGGCCGTGCGGCCCGCGGCGGCGATAGGTTCCGAGCGGCCGCGCGGCACAAACCGCGCGGCCGGCGCGGCGCCGGCTGGCGGCCGCGGCGCGCACATCATAAAGCAAGCGGCGCGCTTGGCGCGAAGGGCGGCGCGAGTATAATTCCGGCTTCTTTCCCGTTCCGGGCGCGGCCGGCCCCAGTGCTGTCCGGGCTGTCGCCGTCGATCCCGCGTCGAATCATTCATGCGCCCCAGGCGTTCGAGTTACCGTTTATGACCCGTCCTGTCCGTACCCGCTTCGCGCCGAGTCCCACCGGCTTCATCCACCTCGGCAACATCCGCTCCGCGCTCTATCCGTGGGCGTTCGCGCGCAAGATGAAAGGCACGTTCGTGCTGCGTATCGAGGATACCGACGTCGAGCGTTCGTCGCAGGAAGCCGTCGACGCGATCCTCGAGGGGATGCAGTGGCTCGGCCTGGATTTCGACGAAGGCCCGATCTACCAGATGCAGCGGATGGACCGCTACCGCGCGGTGCTCGCGCAGATGCTCGAGCAGGGCCTCGCGTACCCGTGCTACATGTCGGCCGAGGAGCTCGACGCGCTGCGCGAACGCCAGCGCGAGGCCGGCCTCAAGCCGCGCTACGACGGCACGTGGCGTCCGGAGCCGGGCAAGGTGCTGCCCGAGCCGCCGGCCGGCGTGAAGCCGGTGCTGCGGTTCCGCAACCCGCTGACCGGCACGGTCGTGTGGGACGACGCGGTGAAGGGCCGGGTCGAGATCTCGAACGAGGAGCTCGACGACCTCGTGATCGCGCGTCCGGACGGCACGCCGATCTACAACTTCTGCGTGGTCGTGGACGACATGGACATGAACATCACGCACGTGATCCGTGGCGACGACCACGTGAACAACACGCCGCGCCAGATCAACATCCTGCGCGCGCTCGGCGGCGAGCCGCCCGTCTACGCGCACCTGCCGACCGTGCTGAACGAGCAGGGCGAGAAGATGAGCAAGCGGCATGGTGCGATGAGCGTGATGGCGTACCGCGACGCCGGCTTCCTGCCGGAGGCCGTCGTCAACTACCTGGCGCGCCTCGGCTGGTCGCACGGCGACGCGGAGATCTTCTCGCGCGAGCAGTTCGTCGAATGGTTCGACCTCGAGCATCTCGGCAAGTCGCCCGCGCAGTACGACCACAGCAAGCTGAGCTGGCTGAACGCCCATTACATCAAGGAAGCGGACAACGCGCGCCTCGCCGCGCTGGCGAAGCCGTTCCTCGACGCGCTCGGGATCGACGACGCGGCGATCGCGACGGGCCCCGCGCTCGATGCGGTGGTCGGCCTGATGAAGGACCGCGCGACGACGGTCAAGGAGATCGCCGAAGGCGCCGCGATGTTCTACCGCGTGCCGGCGCCGGATGCCGATGCGCTCGCGCAGCACGTGACCGATGCGGTGCGCCCGGCACTGGCCGATCTCGTCGCCGCGCTGAAGGCGGCCGACTGGACGAAGGAAGCGGTGTCCGCCGCGCTGAAGGCGACGCTCGGCGCGCACAAGCTGAAGATGCCGCAGCTCGCGATGCCGGTGCGCCTGCTGGTGGCGGGCACGACGCATACGCCGTCGATCGACGCGGTGCTCGTGCTGTTCGGTCGTGACGTCGTGGTGTCGCGTATCGAGGCCGCGCTGGCCTGAGGTTTGAGCGGATGCGAAGCCGCTCGCGCAGGGTGTCACGGCGGCTTCGCAAAAAATTTCGCTCGAATCGCAAAAAGGGTATTTACAAGTTCAAATTCGGTCCATATAATCTCATTTCTGTTCTGCAAGGGGGTATAGCTCAGCTGGGAGAGCGCTTGCATGGCATGCAAGAGGTCAGCGGTTCGATCCCGCTTACCTCCACCATCAGAGCAGAACGAATTGATTTGCGAAGCAGCGGTAGTAAGTAATAAATGCTTCACAAAATGATTTAAAGCAGTTAGAATTTCGGCCTTCGCTGTTGATGATGAGTGAATAGCGAAAGTCAGACAGATCTGAAAAGATCATGTCCCCTTCGTCTAGAGGCCTAGGACATCACCCTTTCACGGTGAGTACAGGGGTTCGAATCCCCTAGGGGACGCCA
>NZ_QTPZ01000022.1:0-131127 GCF_003853505.1 Burkholderia sp. Bp9015 | reverse complement strand
CCGTGTGAAAGTAGGTAATCGTCAGGCTCCCTAAGCCAGAAACCCCCGCCCGAAAAGGCGGGGGTTTTTGCATTTGCGGCAAAGAAATACGCGATCTCAGGCCGTCGAATCTCTCCCGTTTTTTGCTCAAGCCGCAACGCATATCCACTTTCCATCCTCCAGGACCATTCGCCCGCCTGTTCGCTTCTATCTTCGGTCAATAATCGACTCGCGCGAACTCGGCGAAGCCGCTGGCCTGGCACCATTCATACCCGCTCCACATCGTCGCACCGACTTTTCAAAGTTCGTCCCGTATCGATATTCGCCATCCGCCGCCTCCGCTTTTTAGCCAAATAGGCCGGAAACTCGTGCGAAATGACGCCTTATTCGGCGTGGCCACGTAGAATTTGCGAATCTCCACCCCAGTAGCATCCAGAACGATGAACGCCGCCACTCAGATAGCTCGGGCCGTATGCCCGCACGATTGTCCGGACACGTGCGCAATGCGTGTGACCGTCGAAAACGGTCGGGCGATCAAGGTCGCGGGCGATCCCGACCATCCGCCGACGCAAGGCGTGCTGTGTACGAAAGTCAGCCGATACGCCGACCGCGTTCATCATCCCGACCGACTCACTGTTCCCCTCAAGCGCGTGGGCGCGAAGGGGGAGGGGCGCTTCGTGCCGATCAGCTGGAGCGAAGCATTCGACGAGATCGGTCGTCGTCTCGGCGAAATCGCCGCGCGCGCGCCGGAGGCGATCCTGCCGTACAGCTACGCGGGAACGATGGGGCTCGTGCAGGGCGAAGGCATCGCCCAGCGGTTCTTCCATAAACTCGGTGCGTCCCGGCTCGAGCGGGCCATCTGCGCGGCGGCCGGCGCAGCAGGGCTGCGCTATACGTATGGCGGAAGCGTCGGCATGCATCTCGAGCATTTCGAGGAAAGCGAGTTGATCCTGATCTGGGGCGCCAACCCGATCGCCTCCAGCCTGCATTTCTGGACCCGTGCGCAGGAAGCCAAGCGTCGCGGCGCCCGTCTCGTCGCAATCGATCCCTACCGCTCGCTGACGGCAGAGAAATGCCATCAGCACATCGCATTGAAACCGGGCACCGACGGAGCGTTCGCACTCGGCATGATGCATGTACTGATCACCGAGGATCTGCTCGATCACGACTACATCGCACGCCATACGCTCGGCTTCGATGCGCTCAAGGCGCGAGCCCTGTCCTATCCGCCGGAGCGTGTCGCGCAAATCTGCGGCATCGAGGCGTCGGAACTGATCGAACTCGCACGTCGTTACGGCGCGACCCGCAAGGCATCGATCCGCCTCAATTACGGCATGCAGCGCGTGCGCGGGGGCGGCAACGCCGTGCGCGCGATTGCGAGCCTGCCTGCGCTGACGGGCGCGTGGCGCGACCGGGCCGGCGGGCTGCTGCTGTCGTCGTCGGAATCTGCACCGGTCAATCAGGCGGCGCTGCTGCGCCCCGATCTGATGCCCGGCTGGCCGCAGAAACTGCCGCGCATCATCAACATGAATGCCATCGGCGATGCACTGCTGCATCCGGGCGACGCGACTTTCGGGCCGAAGGTCGAAGCAGTGATCGTCTACAACTCGAATCCGGTTGCGGTTGCCCCCGACTCGTCGAAAGTCGCCGCCGGGTTCGCGCGCGAAGACCTGTTCACGGTCGTTCTCGAGCACTTCAAGACAGATACCGTCGACTTCGCCGACATTGTGTTGCCGGCCACGACGCAGCTCGAGCATCTCGACGTCCACAAGTCGTACGGCCACACCTATGTGATGGCGAATCTGCCGGCGATTCCGCCGGTCGGCGACGCACGACCGAACACCGAAATCTTTCGCGGCATTGCGCGCAGCATGGGGCTGGACGAGCCCGCGCTTTATCACAGCGACGAAGAGGTCGCGCAGGCGGCGCTTCGCTGGGACGATCCGGCACTCGACAGCGACTGGGAGACGTTGAAGCGTGCCGGCTGGCTGAAGCTCAAGGTTGCGGACGCGCCTTTCGCGAATGGCGGCTTTCGCACACCGTCCGGCAAATGCGAATTCTACAGCGCGCGACTCGAGCAGATGGGCATGGACCCGGTGCCCGATTACCTGCCGCCGTTCGAATCGGCGGAGGCGGCGCCTGAACTCGCCGCCCGCTACCCGCTCGCGATGATTTCGCCGCCGGCCCGGCACTTCCTGAACAGCACGTTCGTGAACGTGGACAGCCTGCGCAGCACGGAAGGCCAGCCGCATCTCGATATTCACCCGGCCGACGCCGATGCGCGCGGCATCGCGGAGGGCGACGTCGTACGCATATTCAACGACCGCGGATCGATGCAGGCGGTCGCAAGAGTGACTGATCGCGCGCGGGCGGGGCTCGTCGTCGGACTGTCGATCTGGTGGAAGAAATTGTCGGCGGACGGTCGGAACACGAACGAAGTGACGAGTCAGGCGCTGACCGACCTCGGCAACTCGGCGACCTTTTACGATTGTTTGGTGGAAGTTGAGCGGACTTGACGGAACTTCCAGATATGATCGGACGAATGCGTTCGAAAGTTCGAAGTGGACATCTAACCCTGTTGTCTCAGGACGGGCGAGCCGCTACGATGCGTTTTAGCACGACCATTCGAAAATCAGTGAGGAGACGCGCGGTATGGATAAAATTTGGCTGAAATCGTACCCACCCGGCGTTCCAGCCGAAATCGACGCGTCTCCATATCCTTCCGTCCCGGATCTCCTCGACGAGAGCTTCAGGCAGTATCGCGACCGCAAGGCGTTCGTCTGCATGGGCAAGAGCATCACGTACGGCGAACTCGATGCACTGTCACGCCGGTTCGGCGCGTGGCTGCAGTCGCGTGGCCTGAAGCGCGGCGCACGCGTCGCGCTCATGATGCCGAACGTGCTGCAGTACCCGGTGGCGATCGTTGCCGTGCTCCGCGCGGGCTACACCGTCGTCAACGTCAACCCGCTCTATACGCCGCGCGAGCTCGAACATCAGCTGAAGGACAGCGGGGCCGAGGCGATCGTCATTCTCGAGAATTTCGCGTCGACGTTGCAGGCCGTTATCGCCAATACCGACGTCAAGCATGTCGTGGTCGCGTCGATGGGCGACCTGCTGGGCATCAAGGGCTGGCTCGTCAATTACGTCGTACGCAACGTGAAGAAGATGGTGCCGGCCTGGCAGCTCCCGTCGTTCACGCGCTTCAAGGCCGCGCTGTCCGAAGGGGCGCGGCAGACCTTCAAGCCGCCGAAGATCGGCCCAGACGACGTCGCGTTCCTCCAGTACACGGGCGGTACGACGGGTGTCGCGAAGGGCGCGACGCTGCTGCACCGGAACATCGTGTCGAACGTGCTGCAGGCCGGCGCCTGGCACCATCCCGCGCACGCGAAGTACCCGGAGGTGAAGCAATTCGTGACGGTAGTCGCGCTGCCGCTCTATCACGTGTTCGCGCTGACGGTCTGCGGCTTCCTGGCGATGCGCACGGGCGGCATGGGCATCCTGATTCCGAATCCGCGCGACATCGGCGGCATGATCAAGGAACTGAAGGGATACCAGATTTCGACGATTCCCGCCGTCAACACGCTGTACAACGCAATGCTGAACCATCCCGAATTCAACCAGCTCGACCTGTCGAAGCTCGTGATCGCCAACGGCGGTGGCATGGCGATCCAGGAAGGCGTCGCGAAGCGCTGGTACGAGAAGACCCAAACGGCGATCATCGAAGGGTACGGCCTGTCCGAAACGTCGCCGGTCGCGACCTGCAACCCCGTGACGGCGACCGAGTACAGCGGGACGATCGGCCTGCCGCTGCCGTCGACCGAAATTGCCATCCGCGACGACGCCGGCAACGACGTCGCGCTCGGCGAGCCGGGCGAGATCTGCATCCGCGGGCCGCAGGTCATGGCCGGCTACTGGAACCGCCCGGAAGAAACCGCGAAGGTCATGTTCGCGGACGGTTTCTTCAAGACCGGTGACGTCGGCGTGATGGACGCGCGCGGTTACGTGAAAATCGTCGACCGGAAGAAGGACATGATCCTGGTATCCGGTTTCAACGTGTATCCGAACGAGGTCGAGGACGTGGTGGCGTCGCACCCGGGCGTGTTCGAGGTGGCGGCGGTCGGCGTGCCAGACGAGCATTCGGGCGAAGCCGTGAAGCTGTTCGTCGTGAAGAAGGATCCGGCGCTGACCGACAAGGACATCCTCGCGTACTGCAAGGAGCGGCTCACCGGTTACAAGCGGCCGAAACTCGTCGAGTTCCGCACGGAGCTGCCGAAGACGAACGTCGGCAAGATCCTGCGGCGCGAGCTGCGCGACGGACGCGCGTAACACTCAAGTCGAACGAAGGAGCCCGGTCTGTGCCGGGCTCTTTTGTTTGTGGTGCGGCATCAGGGCTGCCGCGCCATATCGGAACGGCGCGCGTTCGTCCGGGCGCGCCGCGGCGGGCGGAGCGCCCCGGTCGGGCCGCCCGCCGCCGATTCGATTCGAACGGGGCGGCACTTCGCTGCACGCCGGAGTCGGCAAATGGTGGCGTTCGTGTCGAGTCAGCGTCGCGAACGATTCGTCGCCAAGAGCGCGTGACCCGGCGATCATTCCGCGCACACCGCACACCGCACACCGCACACCGCACACCGCACACCGCACACCGCACACCGCTTCGCAGCCCCAAAAGAAAAGGCGCCCGAAGGCGCCTTCAAGATGCTGCGGCTTGTCAGGCAAGCTGATTAGAACTTGTGACGGATACCGACACGCGCCGCGACCTGGTTGCTGGTCGTCGACGGATCGAGACCGTTGATCGAAGCATGTGCCTGAACGACGTTGCCTGCCGAGTCGAGCGTGTTGCCCGATGCATGCTGGTACACGCCGATCACGTAGACGTCCGTGCGCTTCGACAGGAAGTAGTCGACGCCCAGCGAGCCCTGGTGGTACTTGGCTGCCGAGTTGCCGTCGATCTTGCTGCCTTGCGTGTAGTCGTACGCCGCACCGACGATCAATGCCGGGGTCAACTGATACTTGAAGTTGATTTCGCCGTTGTTGAAGGTCGCGGTCTGGTTCACGAACGGACCGACCGAGAAGCCCTTGAACTTCGTGTTCGAGTACGTCGCGCCGATCGTCGCTGCGCCGAACGTGTATGCGCCGCCCGCACCGATGACCTGGTACGTGTTCGCGCTGTTCGCATACGCGCCGTAGACCGGCGACGACACGGCCGTCGCCGCAGCCGACGCGCCCGTATTGAACATGCCGCCGAAGTTCGCCGGCGTACGTGCGTTCAAGTAGCCGACACCCAACACCAGCGGGCCGTTGTTGTAACCGGCGCCGAGCGACCAGACCTGGTTCTTCGAGAACTGGCCGGCTTGACCGCCGAAGCTGTACAGGCCGCCGAACGAGAAGCCGCCGTAGGTCGGGCTCGTGTACTTGACCGCGTTGTTCACACGGTAAGCGTTGTTGAAGTTGTCGAGGTCGCCCGGGTGAGCGGCGATGTAGCCGCCCCACTGGTCGCCTGCCTCGAGCGGGCCGACGAAGTCGACGACGGAGTCGTACTGGCGACCCAGCGTGACCGTACCGTACTGGCTCGACAGGCCGACGTAAGCCTGGCGGCCGAACATCAGGCCGCCCTGGCCGAGCTTGCCGGAGTTGACGTCAAAACCGTTCTCGAGCACGAAGATTGCCTTCAGGCCGCTGCCCAGATCTTCGGTGCCGCGCAGGCCGAAGCGGCTGCCTTGCATCACGCCGCTTGCCAGGCCGTACAGGTGGCCGCCCTTGGCGTTGTTGTTGAAGATGAAGCCTTCATCGATGATGCCGTAAAGCGTCACGCTGCTTTGCGCATGTGCAGCGCCAGCAAACGCGCCCAGCGCGACGAGCGCGAGAAGCGACTTTTTCATTAACGGATCTCCAAGAATCACTGAATTTTTTTGGCGGGGCGGATAGTTATGGTGTGTTGACGGGCCCCATCAACTTCGCAAGAAGTCGCACGTAATGTAGCAAAGCCGATTTTTCCGACAAAGCGAAATGCCGTGGCTCAAGGTTCCCATGTTTCCTTTATGCAACAATGGTTAAAATCACGGGTTAACCGCAATTTCCGCTGAATAATCAAGTCGGTTACGTAGCGGAGCACGTGCCGTTGCCGCCCGCGGCAGCGCACGCAGCCAGGAGAACAGGATGGTGTTGGACGAACTGATCAGCGAATTCGATCGCGGCCTGCGATCGCTGACCGGCATTAGCCGGATGAGCCGCCCAGTGCCCGCGCCGGCGGAGCCGCCGGCCGGCGAACTGACCCCCGCGGAGCGCACGCATGCCGCAGGGCTGATGCGCGTGAACCACGTCGGCGAGGTCTGTGCGCAGGCGCTTTATCAGGCGCAGAAGCTGACCGCGCGCTCGTCGTCGTCGAAGGCGATGTTCGAGGAAGCCGCGCGCGAGGAGGAAGATCATCTCGCGTGGACCGCGCACCGGCTGAAGGAACTCGATTCGCGTCCGAGCCTGCTCAACCCGCTGTGGTACGCCGGCGCGCTCGCGATCGGTGTCGTCGCCGGCACGCTGGGCGACAAGGTCAGCCTCGGCTTCATGGCGGAGACGGAGCGTCAGGTCGAGAGCCACCTCGACGGGCACCTGTCCGAGCTGCCGGCGACCGACACGGCGTCGCGCGCGATCGTCGAGCAGATGCGGCTCGACGAGGTGAAGCACGGCAAGGCCGCGACCGATGCCGGCGGGATCGAACTGCCGCTGCCCGCACGGATGCTGATGCGCGCCGCGTCGAAAGTCATGACGAGCACTGCATACTATCTGTGACATTCGGAGGTGGGCGGCGCATGACGCCGCCCACCTCCGTCACCCATCGATACCGCCCGTTTTTTCCGCGTTTTCCCGCCCCCGAAAGCCCCGTCCGCACGCCAGTCTGGCCCGCCTTTCTCACGTATCACCTTCACAAGTTGCACTAGCTCATTCATTTATAACGGTTTTTGGTATGAGGGGCCGCATGAGCATGTGCGCGTAAGTCCTTGTTCTAACTAACAAAATTCGTCAAAAAACCGGGCCGCTCCCTTGACCGTGCCAAACCCTTCCTCTAAAGTGGGAGACAGTGTGAGAAAGTGTATTTTTGTGTGATTTGGCGGGCTATTCGGGCTAAATTCTTGAGCGTTGAGCGGGTGCTTCGGTGCCCTGAACGGGAGAGCGGAAAGTGTTCCAAGGGGCGTCGGCGCTGACGCTCGATGCGAAAGGGCGGATGTCGGTGCCGGCTCGCTATCGCGAAGCGCTGCAAGGACAGGCAGAAGGACGGGTGACTGTGACCAAGCACCCGGACGGCTGCCTGTTGCTGTTTCCGCGCCCCGAATGGGAGGTATTCCGCGCCAAGATCGCCGCGCTGCCGATGGATGCACATTGGTGGCGGCGGATCTTTCTCGGCAATGCAATGGATGTCGATCTCGACAGCGCGGGCCGGATTCTCGTATCGCCCGAGCTGCGGATGGCGGCCGGACTGGAAAAGGAAGTCATGTTGTTGGGAATGGGTAGTCACTTCGAGCTGTGGGATTCGCAGACCTACATCGCGAAGGAGCAGGCAGCGATGGCGCAGGGCATGCCCGACGCGCTGAAGAATTTCACGTTCTGATTGCGGTGACGGAGACGCCCGCGATGGGAAACGAATTGCAGCATCGGACCGTGCTTCTGGACGAAGCGGTCGATTCGCTCGTGACGCGGCCGGACGGCATTTATGTCGACGGTACGTTCGGGCGCGGCGGTCACAGCCGCGCGGTGCTCGCGCGGCTGGCGGCGGCCGGCCGGCTGATCGCGTTCGACAAGGATCCGAGGGCGATCGAGACGGCGCAGCGCATCGAGGATGCGCGCTTCTCGATCGTGCATGACAGCTTTGCATCGATGCGCGACGCGCTTGCGGCGCGCGGCGTCGAGAAGGTGTCGGGTGTGTTGCTGGACCTGGGCGTGTCCTCGCCGCAGGTGGACGATCCGGCGCGCGGCTTCAGCTTTCGCGCGGATGGCCCGCTGGACATGCGAATGGATCCGACGCGCGGCGAGTCGGCGGCCGAGTGGCTCGCGCGGGCTTCGGTGCAGGAATTGACGGAGGTGATACGGGATTATGGGGAAGAACGGTTTGCTTTTCAGATTGCAAAGGCGCTTGTTGCTCGCCGGGCAGAGTCCGACCGTCTTGGGCCTCTCGACACCACGGGCGAGCTTGCCCAAATCGTGGGTAACGTCGTCAAAACCCGTGAGAAGGGCAAGGATCCGGCAACCCGCACCTTTCAGGCTATACGGATTCACGTCAATCAAGAGCTTGCGGACCTGCAAGTCGTACTAGACACGGCATTGTCGTTGCTGGAGCAAGGGGGGCGGCTGGTGGTCATCAGCTTTCATTCACTCGAGGACCGGATCGTCAAGCGATTCATGCAGGCGCACGCGAGCGCGCCTGCGGTCGATCGTCGCCTGCCGATCCGCGCCGTCGACCTCCCGAGCCCGCCGCTCAAGATCATCAGCCGCCAGTTTCCGAGCGAAGCGGAAGTTGCCGCGAATCCGCGCGCCCGGTCGGCCGTGATGCGCATCGCGGAGCGCGTCACGCCATGAGCCGCTTCAATATCTTCCTGCTGATCATCGTGATGGGCTGCGCGCTGTCGGTCGTCAATTCGACGAACCAGCAGCGCCAGATCTTCATCCAGCTGCAGCGTGCGCAGTCGCAGGAGCGTCAGCTCCAGCAGGACTACGCGCAGCTTCAATATCAGCAGAGCGCGCTGTCGAAGACGTCGCGTATCGAGCAACTCGCGAACGATTCGCTGAAGATGCAGGCGATCACGACGGGTCGCACCCAATACCTGACGCTGCCGCCGGGCGCCGTGAAGGCGATCGACGCACCGATTCCGGCTTCGGCCGAGACGGCCGCCAAGGGCGGGGGAGGCGCGCGATGAAGCCGGCACAAAAGCGCCAGGACGTGAAATTCTCGTCGAGCCCCGTGCTCGGCGTGCACCTGCCGATGTGGCGCTCGAAATTCGTCGTGTTCCTGCTGTTCATGGCGTTCGTCGCACTGGCCGCGCGGGCGTTCTGGATCCAGGGGCCCGGCAACGCGTTCTATCAGAAGCAGGGCGAAAGCCGCTACCAGCGCACGATCGAGCTGCCGGCCACGCGCGGCAAGATCCTCGACCGTAACGGGCTCGTGCTCGCGACGAGCCTGCCCGTGCGCGCGATCTGGGCGATTCCGGATGCCGTGCCGGACGATCTCGGCGCGGACAAGGTCAATCAGCTCGGCAAGCTCCTCGGCATGACGCCGAAGGAACTGCGCGTGAAGCTGTCGGAAGACAAGGGATTCGTCTACGTGAAGCGCCAGGTGCCGATCGACATCGCGGACAAGGTCGCCGCGCTCGACATCCCCGGCGTCTATCAGCGCAACGAATACAAGCGTTTCTATCCGGAAGGCGAGATCACTGCTCACCTGATCGGCTTCACGAACGTCGAGGACGAAGGGCAGGAAGGCGTCGAGCTCGGCGACCAGAAGATGCTGTCCGGCACGTCCGGCGTGCGCCGCGTGATCAAGGACCGGATGGGGCACATCGTCGAGGACGTCGCCGAGCAGATCCCGCCGCACAACGGGACGGACGTCGACCTGTCGATCGACAGCAAGATCCAGTACATCGCGTATGCGAACCTGAAGGCCGCCGTCGAGAAGTTCAAGGCGAAGGCCGGCGCGGCGATGGTGGTCGACGTGCGTACCGGCGAGGTGCTCGCGCTCGTCAACTACCCGACCTACAACCCGAACGACCGTTCGCGCATGACGGGCGAGCAGTTGCGCAACCGGATCATGACCGACGTGTTCGAGCCGGGCTCGATCATGAAGCCGTTTACGGTGTCGCTCGCGCTCGACCTGCACCGCGTGACGCCGAACACGCTCGTCGAAACGGGCAACGGGCATTTCGTGCTCGATGGCGCGCCGATCACCGACGACGCGGGTTTCGGCACGCTGACGGTCGGCGGCGTGATCCAGAAGTCGAGCAACATCGGCGCGACGAAGATCGCGATGACGATGCGGCCCGAGGAAATGTGGAATATGTATACGAGCATCGGCCTCGGTCAGGCGCCGAAGGTCGGGTTCCCGGGCGCGGTGGCCGGCCGCCTGCGTCCGTGGAAGAACTGGCGGCGCATCGAGCAGGCGACGATGTCGTACGGCTACGGCCTGTCGGTGTCGCTGTTCCAGCTCGCACGCGCCTACACGGCGATCGCGCACGACGGCGAGCTGATGCCCGTGACCATTTTCAAGACCGACCCCAATCAGCCGATCGTGGGCACGCAGGTGTTCAACCCGACCACCGCGCGCGAAGTGCGCGCGATGCTCGAGACGGTGGTCGCGCCGGGCGGCACGTCGCCGGATGCGGCCGTGCCGGGTTATCGGGTCGGCGGCAAGAGCGGTACCGCGTACAAGCATGAGGGTCACGGCTACACGCGCAAGTACCGCGCGTCGTTCGTCGGGATGGCGCCGATGCCGAATCCGCGCGTCGTGATCGCGGTGTCGGTCGACGAGCCGACCGCCGGCAGCCACTTCGGCGGCCAGGTGTCGGGCCCCGTATTCTCGGCGATCGCGGGCGACACGATGCGTGCGCTGAACGTGCCGCCGAACATGCCGATCAAGCAACTGGTCGTGTCCGACGACACGCCGGGCACGCCCGCCAAGACGGGCCCGCAAAAGCTCGCCGCCGGCGGCAGTGCGAAGCATATGATCGTATCCAGCACGACACGTAATTCACCAGGAGTTGTTCGATGAGCGCCGCTCGCAGTTCCCATCCGGCGCATCAGCAGATCGCGGCCGCGCTTGCGTGGCTGCGCCAGCATGTGGCCCCCGCGGCGCAACTGCATGCCGACACGCGCAGCCTGCAGGCAGGCGACGTGTTTCTCGGCTATGCGGTCGACGGGGCAGACAATCGCGCCTTCATTGCCGAGGCCGTCTCCCGCGGTGCGGCCGCCGTGCTGTATCAGCCGGAAGGCCTTGCAGCCGCGCCGGTCGCACCCGTCGCACTCGCGGTGCCGGCGCTCGACCAGCTGGCCGGTGAGATCGCCAGCGGCTGGTACGGCGACCCGAGCGACAGTCTGCTCGCCATCGGCGTGACCGGCACCAACGGCAAGACGTCGTGCACGCACTGGATCGCGGCCGCGCTGACGGCGCTGCACCAGCCGTGCGCGCTGATCGGCACGCTCGGCAGCGGCATGCCGGGGCAGCTGGTGCCGACCGGCTTCACGACGCCGGACGCGCCGCAGCTGCAGCGCAGCCTCGCGCAACTGCACGACGCGGGCGCAAAGGCCGTCGCGATGGAAGTGTCATCGCACGCGCTGCACCAGGGCCGCGTGAACGGCACGGCATTCGACATCGCCGTGTTCACGAACCTCACGCAGGATCACCTCGACTATCACGGCACGTTCGATGCGTACGAAGCCTCGAAGTCGAAGCTGTTCGCATGGCGTGGCCTGCGCGCGGCGGTCGTCAATCGCGACGACGCAGCCGGCCGCCGCCTGCTCGAGAAGCTGGCCGGCCGCGTGCGCACGATCGCCTACGGGATCGGCGACGTGCACGCAGCCGACGCCGATCGCGAGCTGGTCGCGCTCGACGTGCGCGCGACCGCCACGGGCACGGCATTCCGCCTGCGCTCGTCGTGGGGCGACGCGGACATCGAGGTCGGCACGCTCGGCACCTTCAACGTCAGCAACCTGCTCGCGGTGCTCGGCTCGCTGCTCGCGGCCGACTTGCCGTTCGACGCGGCGGTCGCGGAAATTGCGCGGCTCGAGTCCGTCAACGGCCGCATGCAGCGCCTTGGCGGCCGGCTGGCGAACGATGAACCGCTGGTCGTGATCGACTATGCACATACGCCCGACGCGCTCGAGAAGACGCTCGACGCGTTGCGCCCGATCGCGGCGGCGCGCGGCGGACGGCTCGTCTGCATGTTCGGCTGCGGCGGCGATCGCGATGCGACCAAGCGTCCGCTGATGGGCGCGATCGCCGAGCGGCTCGCCGACGAAGTCGTCGTCACGAGCGACAACCCGCGCAGCGAGGATCCGCAGCGCATCATCGACCAGGTCATCGCGGGCATGACCGCGCCCGATCGCGCACGCCGCATCGAGGATCGCGCGAGCGCGATCCTGCAGGCCGTGCGCGGCGCCGCCCGCGAGGATGTCGTCGTGCTGGCCGGCAAGGGGCACGAGGCAACGCAGGAAATCATGGGCAAGAAGCGCACGTTCTCCGATCAGGATCACGCGCGGCTCGCACTCGCGGCACGCGCGACGCATGGCAAGGGAGGCGGCGAATGACGATGCTCAGTCTGGGCGAAGCCGCCCGCCTGATTCCCGGCGCCACCGTCCACGGCGATCCGGACACCACGTTCGAGCGCGTGTCGACGGACAGCCGCACGGTCGGCCCTGGCGACCTGTTCGTCGCGCTGAAGGGCGAGCGCTTCGACGCGCACGACTTCCTCGGCGACGTGGCCGCGTGCGGCGCGTCGGCGGCGCTCGTCGCACACGTGCCGGCGGGTCTCGCGATGCCGGCGATCGAAGGCGGCGAAACGCGTGCCGCGCTCGGCGCGCTCGCGCACGGCTGGCGCAAACGATTCGCGCTGCCGCTCGTCGCGGTGACGGGCAGCAACGGCAAGACGACCGTCAAGGAAATGATCGCGTCGATCTTCGCCGCGGCGGTCGGTACCGACGCGCGGCTCGCGACGGCCGGCAACCTGAACAACGACGTCGGGCTGCCGCTGACGTTGCTGCGCCTGTCGACCGCGCATCGCCTCGCAGTGATCGAGATCGGCATGAACCACCCGGGCGAGACCGAAGTTCTGGCGCGCCTCACCGCGCCCACGGTCGCGCTCGTCAACAACGCGCAGCGCGAACACCAGGAATTCATGGCGACGGTCGAAGCCGTCGCGCTCGAACACGCGGCCGTGATCCACGCGCTGCCGCCGGACGGCGTCGCGGTGTTCCCGGCCGACGATGCGTACGCGGGCATCTGGCGCGTCGCGGCGACCGGCAACCGGATCCTCGATTTCGCACTGCACGACGCCGAACGGCAGAACGATGCGCAGGTCGTCGGTCGCCTTCACGGCGGCGAACTCGCGATCGACACGCCGGCGGGCGCCGTCACGGTGCGGTTGCGTGCGCTCGGCGAGCACAACGCGCGCAACGCGCTGGCCGCGACGGCCGCGGCGCTGGGCGCGGGTGTCGAACTGTCGGCGATCAAGCAGGGCCTCGAGTCGTTCGAACCGGTCAAGGGCCGGCTCCAGGTGAAGCAGGCGATCGCCGGCAGCCTCGCGGGCGCGACGGTCGTCGACGATACGTACAACGCGAACCCCGATTCGATGCGTGCGGCGATCGACGTGCTTGCTGCCCATCCGGCGCCGCGCGTGCTGGTGATCGGCGACATGGGTGAAGTCGGCGACGAAGGCCCGGCGTTTCACCGGGAGATCGGTGCGTATGCGCGCGAGCGCGGCATCGATGCGCTGTTCGCGCTCGGCGATGCGTCGCGCGATGCGTGCACGGCGTACGGCGAGACGGCCCGCCACTTCGGCGACGTCGGCGCGCTGGTGACGGCGCTGCTCGCGGCGGGCTATGGCGCGCGGGCGACGGTGCTCGTGAAGGGCTCGCGGTACATGAAGATGGAGCGCGTGGTCGACGCGCTGACGAACCAACCCGCGGCGGGCACGGTGCCCGCTGCACACTGAGTAGAAGGAAGGAAGCATGCTGCTGGCGCTGGCGCAATGGCTGCAGGGAGACGCAAGCTTTTTGCGCTTGTTCACGTACCTGACGTTCCGCGCGGTGATGGCTACCATCACCGCGCTCGGTATCGGGCTCGTGTGCGGACCGTGGGTGATCCGCAAGCTGACGCAAATGAAGGTCGGGCAGGCCGTGCGCAAGGACGGCCCGCAAAGCCATCTCGTCAAGTCCGGCACGCCGACGATGGGCGGCGTGCTGATCCTGATCGGCATCGCGGTCGCGACGCTGCTGTGGGGCGACCTGACGAACCGTTTCATCTGGATCGTGATGCTCGTCACGTTCGGCTTCGGCGTGATTGGCTGGGTCGACGACTACCGCAAGGTCGTCTACAAGGACCCGCGCGGGATGTCGTCGCGCGAAAAGTATTTCTGGCAGTCGGTGATCGGGCTGTTCGCGGCGGTCTACCTCGCATTCAGCGTGTCCGAGGCGAACAACGTGCGCGTGTTCGACCTGTTCATGGCGTGGGTGAGGAGCGGCCTGTCGATGGGGCTGCCGGCGCGGGCCGACCTGATGCTGCCGTTCCTGAAGTCGATCAGCTATCCGCTGGGCGTCTGGGGCTTCATCGTGCTGACGTATTTCGTGATCGTCGGCGCGAGCAACGCGGTGAACCTGACCGACGGCCTCGACGGGCTCGTGATCATGCCGGTCGTGCTGGTCGGCGGGTCGCTCGGCGTGTTCGCGTACGTGATGGGCAGCTCGGTCTATTCGAAATACCTGCTGTTCCCGCACATCCCGGGCGCCGGTGAACTGCTGATCTTCTGTTCTGCGATGGGCGGGGCAGGGCTCGCGTTCCTCTGGTACAACACGCACCCCGCGCAGGTGTTCATGGGAGACGTCGGCGCGCTGGCGCTCGGCGGCGCGCTCGGCACGGTCGCGGTGATCGTGCGCCAGGAAATCGTGCTGTTCATCATGGGCGGCATCTTCGTCGCGGAAACGCTGTCGGTGATGCTGCAGGTGTCGTGGTTCAAGTACACGAAGAAGCGCTACGGCGAAGGGCGGCGCCTGCTGAAGATGGCGCCGCTGCATCACCATTTCGAATTGTCCGGCTGGAAGGAAACGCAGGTGGTGGTGCGTTTCTGGATCATCACGCTGATGCTGTGCCTGTTCGGTCTGTCCACCCTCAAGCTGCGGTAAAGGAAAGGTAACAAGGATGTCTGGCGAGATGTTTGGAGATCGGCAGCGGCCGATGGTGCTCGTACTGGGGCTCGGTGAATCGGGTCTCGCGATCGCGCGGTGGTGCGCGAGGCACGGGTGCCGGCTGCGTATTGCCGATACCCGCGAGGCGCCGCCGAACCTTGCCGCGCTGCAGGCCGAAGGCATCGATGCGGAGTTCGTCGGCGGGCCGTTCACGCCCGCGCTGCTCGACGGCGGCGTCGAGATCGTCGGGCTGAGCCCCGGCCTGTCGCCGCTCGAACCTGCGCTGGCGGCGCTGATCGCGGCCGCGAACGAGCGCGCGATCGCGGTCTGGGGCGAACTGGAATTCTTCGCGCAGGCGCTGCGCGCGCTCGGCACGAGCGGCTACCAGCCGAAGGTGCTCGCGATCACCGGCACCAACGGCAAGACCACGACGACGAGCCTGACGGGCCTGCTGTGCCGGCGTTCGGGCAAGAAGGTCGCCGTCGCCGGCAACATCAGCCCGGCGATGCTCGACCGGCTCGCGGGCGCGATCGACGAGACGGCGCTGCCCGACGTCTGGGTGCTCGAACTGTCGAGCTTCCAGCTCGAGACGGCGCGCACGTTCGCGCCCGACGCGGCCGCGATTCTCAACATCACGCAGGATCACCTCGACTGGCACGGCAGCTTCGACGCGTATGCGGCCGCGAAGGGCCGGATCTTCGGCGCGACGACCACGCGCGTGCTCAACCGCGACGATGCGGCCGTGATGAAGTTCGCGCCGGCCGCCGGCGCGGCCGATGCGGCGCGCACGGTCACGTTCGGGCTGAACGAGCCGGTGCAGGACGGCGACTACGGGCTGTCGCGCGATAACGGTATCGCGTGGCTGGTCGAAGCGGTCGACCGCGACGCGCCGGACGAAACGACGACGACCCGCCGGCGCAAGCGCGACGGCGCGCATACGCCCGACATCGCGCAGAAGCGCCTGATGCCGGTCGACGCGCTGCGCATCCGCGGGCTGCACAACGCGGCGAACGCGCTGGCCGCGTTCGCGCTCGCGCGTGCGATCGACTTGGCCGCAGCGCCGCTGCTGCACGCGCTGCGCGAATACCGCGGCGAGGCGCATCGCGTCGAAGTGATCGCGACGATCGACGACGTGGACTACGTCGACGACAGCAAGGGAACGAACGTCGGCGCGACGGTGGCCGCGCTCGACGGGCTCGCGCAGAAGATCGTGCTGATCGCCGGCGGCGACGGCAAGGGGCAGGATTTCGCGCCGCTGGTCGCGCCGGTCGCGCGCTGGTGTCGTGCGGTGATGCTGATCGGCCGCGACGCGCCGGCGATTCGCGACACGCTCGCCGAAACCGGCGTGCCGCTCGCGGACCACGCGACGCTCGAAGGCGCGGTGCGTGCCGCCGCCGAGCTCGCCGAGCCGGGCGATGCGGTGCTGCTGTCGCCCGCGTGCGCGAGCCTCGACATGTTCAGGAACTACGCCCATCGCGCGGAGGTGTTCCGCGCGGCGGTGGATGAAGTCGCCATCGACAAAGGAGCGACGCCATGAGCTGGTCCGATCGCCTCGTCTCCCGTTTCAACGACCGGCGCGACACCGGCGGCAATGCCGCCGGCGGTCGCGTCGCGTCCGCCACGCGCGCTGCGACCGGCGGCCTCGCGAGCGTCGTCAACGGCGTGCGGCCGAGCCGCTCGCGGATGCTCGACTTCGACTACTCGCTGCTGTGGGTCGCGATCGCGCTGCTCGGGCTCGGCGTCGTGATGGTGTATTCGGCGTCGATCGCGATGCCCGATTCGCCGAAATACGCGTCGTATCACGATTACGCGTTCCTGATGCGCCACTGCGTGTCGCTCGTCGTTGCGTTCATCGCGGCGGTGATCGCGTTCCGCGTGCCGGTGTCGACCTGGGACAAATACGCGCCGCATCTCTTCCTGATCGCGCTGGTCGGCCTCGTGATCGTGCTGATCCCGCACGTCGGCAAGGGCGTGAACGGCGCGCGCCGCTGGATTCCGCTCGGCATCACGAACATGCAGCCGTCGGAAATCATGAAGCTCGCGGTGACGATCTACGCGGCGAACTACACGGTGCGCAAGCAGGAGTACATGCAGAGCTTCGCGAAAGGCTTTCTGCCGATGGCGTTCGCGGTCGGTCTCGTCGGCGCGCTGCTGCTGCTCGAGCCGGACATGGGCGCGTTCATGGTGGTCGCCGCGATCGCGATGGGCGTGCTGTTCCTCGGCGGCGTGAACGGCAAGCTGTTCGGCGGCCTGGTCGCGACGGCGGTCGGCACCTTCACGATGCTCGTATGGCTGTCGCCGTGGCGCCGCGAGCGGATCTTCGCGTATCTCGATCCGTGGGACGAACGCTATGCGCAGGGCAAGGCGTACCAGCTCACGCATTCGCTGATCGCGTTCGGCCGCGGCGAGTGGTTCGGCGTCGGCCTCGGCGGTAGCGTCGAGAAGCTGAACTACCTGCCCGAAGCGCATACCGACTTCATCCTCGCGGTGATCGGCGAGGAACTCGGCTTCGTCGGCGTGATGGTCGTGATCCTGCTGTTCTACTGGATCGTGCGCCGCGCGTTCGAGATCGGCCGCCAGGCGCTCGCGCTCGATCGCACGTTCGCGGGCCTGACGGCGAAGGGCATCGGTATCTGGTTCGGCGCGCAGACGTTCATCAACATGGGCGTGAACCTCGGCCTGCTGCCGACCAAGGGCCTGACGCTGCCGCTCGTGAGCTATGGCGGTTCGGGCATCCTGCTGAACTGTGTCGCGCTCGCGGTGCTGCTGCGGGTCGATTATGAAAATCGCGTCCTGATGCGGGGAGGGAAGGTATGACCGCGTCGCGACGCACGCTGATGGTGATGGCAGGCGGCACCGGGGGCCACGTGTTCCCGGGGCTCGCGGTCGCGCACCGGATGGAAGCGGCGGGCTGGCGCGTCGTGTGGCTCGGCAATCCGGCCGGGATGGAAGCGACGCTCGTGCCGAAGCACGGCATTCCGATGGAATACGTGCGCTTCGGCGGACTGCGCGGCAAGGGCCTGAAGACCAAGCTGACGCTGCCGTTCAACCTGCTGCGCGCATGCTGGCAGAGCCTCGGCGCGCTGCGCCGCGTGCGGCCGGACGTCGTGCTCGGGATGGGGGGCTACATCACGTTCCCGGCGGGCGTGATGGCCGCGCTGTCGGGTCGTCCGCTCGTGCTGCACGAACAGAATTCGATCGCGGGCCTGACCAACAAGGTGCTCGCGAAACTGGCCAAACGCGTGCTCGTCGCGTTTCCCGGCGCGCTGCCGCACGCGGAATGGACGGGCAACCCGATTCGTGCGGAACTTGCGCACACGGAACCGCCCAAAGCACGCTATGCGTCGCGCAGCGGCCCGCTGAACGTGCTGGTCGTCGGTGGCAGCCTCGGTGCGGCCGCGCTGAACGAAGTCGTGCCGCGCGCGCTGGCGCTGCTGAGGCCGGACGAGCGCCCGCGCGTCGTGCACCAGGCCGGCGCGAAGCACATCGACGCGCTGAAGGCGAATTACGAAGCGGCCGGTTTCGCGGCCGGCGAAGACGTGCGGCTCGTGCCGTTCATCGACGACATGGCGAGCGCGTACGCGGCGGCGGATCTCGTGATCTGCCGTTCCGGCGCGATGACGGTGTCGGAGATCGCGGCGGTGGGCGTGGCGGCGCTGTTCGTGCCGTTCCCGTACGCGGTCGACGACCACCAGACGACCAACGCCGCGTTCCTCGCCGATGCGGGCGCGGCCGTGCTGGTGCAACAACGCGACCTGTCGGCGGAACTGCTCGCCGACTGGCTGCGCGGCCAGTCGCGGGCGTCGCTCGCGGACATGGCGGAGCGTTCGCGCTCGCTGGCGAAGCCCGAGGCCACCGACGAAGTCGCGCGTGTCTGCGCGAAGGCGGCCGGCGCGAACCTGGAAAAACTGCAATGAAACACATCGTCAAACACATTCATTTCGTCGGGATCGGCGGCGCGGGCATGAGCGGCATCGCCGAAGTGCTCGTCAACCTCGGCTACGAGGTCAGCGGCTCCGACCTGTCGCGCAACGCGGTGACCGACCGTCTCGAGGCGCTCGGCGCGCGGATCGCGATCGGCCACGACGCGGCGAACATCGAGGGCGCGAACGCGGTCGTCGTATCGACGGCCGTGCGCTCGGACAACCCCGAGGTGCTGGCCGCGCGTAGCCAGCGCGTGCCGATCGTGCAGCGCGCGGTGATGCTCGCGGAACTGATGCGCCTGAAGCAGGGCATCGCGATCGCCGGCACGCACGGCAAGACCACGACGACGAGCCTCGTCGCGAGCGTGCTCGCGGCAGGCGGCCTCGACCCGACCTTCGTGATCGGCGGCCGGCTGATCAGCGCCGGCGCGAACGCGCGGCTCGGCACGGGCGACTTCATCGTCGCCGAGGCCGACGAGTCGGACGCGTCGTTCCTGAACCTGTATCCGGTGATCGAAGTCATCACGAACATCGACGCCGATCACATGGACACTTACGGCCACGATTTCGCGCGGCTCAAGCAGGCGTTCATCGAGTTCACGCAGCGCCTGCCGTTCTACGGCAGCGCGGTGGTGTGCGTCGACGATCCGAACGTGCGGCAGATCATCCCGTTCATCTCGAAGCCGGTCGTGCGCTACGGGCTGTCGCCGGACGCGCAGGTGCGCGCGGAAGACATCGACGCGCGCGACGGCCGCATGCACTTCACGGTGATCCGCGAAGGCCGTGCGCCGCTCGCGGTGGTGCTGAACCTGCCGGGCCTGCACAACGTGCAGAACGCGCTCGCGGCGATCGCGATCGCGACCGATCTCGGCGTGGCGGACGACGCGATCCAGCTGGCGCTCGCGGAATTCAACGGCGTCGGCCGGCGCTTCCAGCGCTACGGCGAGGTGCCGAGCGCGGACGGCGGCCAGTACACGCTGATCGACGATTACGGCCACCACCCGGTCGAGATGGCCGCGACGATCGCGGCCGCGCGCGGCGCGTTCCCGGGCCGCCGCCTCGTGCTGGCGTTCCAGCCGCACCGCTACACGCGCACGCGCGACTGCTTCGACGATTTCGTCAACGTACTGTCGACGGTCGACGCGCTGGTGCTGACGGAAGTTTATGCCGCGGGCGAAGCGGCGATCGCGACGGCCAACGGCGATGCGCTGTCGCGTGCGCTGCGCGCGGTGGGGAAGGTTGACCCGGTGTTCGTCGCGACGGTCGACGACGTGCCGGATGCATTGGCGAAGGTCGCGCAGAACGGCGACGTGGTGATCACGATGGGCGCGGGTTCGATCGGCGGCGTGCCGGCGAAGCTCGTGCAACATACTCAACAGAAGGCATGACATGAGCGGGATCGATCCGAAACGTTTCGGCAAGGTGGCGGTGTTGTTCGGCGGCGAATCCGCCGAGCGCGAGGTGTCGCTCACCTCGGGCCGCCTCGTGCTGCAGGGCCTGCGCGACGCGGGCGTCGACGCGCATCCGTTCGACCCGGCCGAGCGGCCGCTGTCGGCGCTGAAGGACGAAGGCTTCGTGCGCGCGTTCAACGCGCTGCACGGCGGCTACGGCGAGAACGGCCAGATCCAGGGCGCACTCGATTTCTACGGGATCCGCTACACGGGCAGCGGCGTGCTCGGCTCGGCGCTCGGCCTCGACAAGTTCCGCACGAAGCTCGTGTGGCAGCAGACGGGCGTGCCGACGCCGCCGTTCGAGACGGTGATGCGCGGCGACGACTACGCGGCGCGCGCGGCGGACATCGTCGCGAAGCTCGGCCTGCCGCTGTTCGTGAAGCCGGCGAGCGAAGGCTCGAGCGTCGCGGTGCTGAAGGTGAAGACGGCCGACGCGTTGCCCGCCGCACTGTCGGAAGCGGCGACGCACGACAAGATCGTGATCGTCGAGAAGAGCATCGAAGGCGGCGGCGAATACACCGCGTGCATCGCCGGCGATCTCGACCTGCCGCTGATCAAGATCGTGCCGGCCGGCGAGTTCTACGACTACCACGCGAAGTATGTCGCCGACGACACGCAATACCTGATTCCGTGCGGGCTGCCCGCCGAACAGGAAGCGGAACTGAAGCGCATCGCGCGCCGCGCGTTCGACGTGCTCGGCTGCACCGACTGGGGCCGGGCGGACTTCATGCTCGACGCCGCCGGCAACGCGTATTTCCTGGAAGTGAACACGGCCCCCGGGATGACCGACCACTCGCTGCCGCCGAAGGCCGCGCGCTCGATCGGCATCAGCTATTCGGAGCTGGTCGTGAAGGTGCTGTCGCTTACGCTCAACGACTGACGCAGGAACGGAACGACGTATGTGGAACAACGTTCGCCAACTCAACCTTGCCGCCAGCGCGCTGTACGCGCTGTTGCTGCTCGTGTTGGCGGCGGCCGGCTGCTACTGGCTGATCCAGCGTCCGACGTTCGCGCTGCGCGAAATCCGGATCGATGGCGACACCGAGCACATCAACTCGCCGACGGTGCGTGCAGGCGTGGTCGGCCGGCTGAAGGGCAATTTCTTCACGGTCGATCTCGACGCGGCGCGGGCGGCGTTCGAGCAGATGCCGTGGGTGCGCCACGCGAGCGTGCGCCGGGTGTGGCCGAATGCGCTGGCTGTCACGCTCGAGGAGTACAAACCGCTCGGGACCTGGGGCAGTGCGCAGCTCGTGAGCGTCGACGGCGAGCTGTTCACCGCGAACCAGGGCGAACTGGATCAGGAATTGCCCGCGTTCGACGGCCCGGAGGGCAGTGCGAAGGAAGTCGTCACGCGGTATCACGACTTCGCGAACTGGTTTGCGCCGCTGAAGGCGGCGCCGGAAGAAGTGACGCTGTCGGCGCGCTACGCGTGGACGGTGAAGCTGTCGAACGGCATGCAGGTCGAGCTGGGCAAGGAACGCAACAGCGAGTCGCTGCATGACCGGAGCCAGCGCCTCGTCGCCGCGTGGCCGGCCGTCACGGAGCGTTGGGGCAACGACATCGAGTACGCGGACCTGCGTTATCCGAACGGATTCGCGATTCGTGCGGCAGGCATGCGGTTCCTGACCGATACCGACAAGCGCAAGAAGTAACGAGAGATCACACGCAAGAGCACTTTATGAGCAAAGACTACAAGGATCTGCTGGTTTCCCTCGACATCGGCACGTCGAAGGTGGTGGCCATCGTCGCCGAGCTGAAGGGCGAAGGCCATTACGAGGTGATCGGCCTCGGCCAGAGCGAGTCGAAAGGTCTGAAGAAGGGCGTGGTGGTCAACATCGAGGCCACCGTGCAGTCGATCCAGCGCGCGCTCGAGGAAGCCGAGCTGATGGCCGACTGCAAGATCACCAACGTGTTCACGGGGATCGCCGGCAGCCACATCCGCAGCTTCAACTCGAGCGGGATGGTCGCGATCAAGGACAAGGAAGTCACGCAGACCGACGTCGCGCGCGTGATCGAGACCGCGAAGGCGATCAACATCCCGACCGACCAGCAGGTGCTGCACATCCTCACGCAGGAATTCATCATCGACGGCCAGGAAGACGTGCGCGAGCCGATCGGCATGAGCGGGATCCGCCTCGAGGTGAAGGTGCACATCGTGACCGGTGCGGTCAGCGCCGCGCAGAACATCGTCAAGTGCGTGCGCCGCTGCGGGCTGGAAGTGAACGACCTGATCCTGCAGCCGCTCGCGTCGTCGCTGGCCGTGCTGACTGAAGACGAGAAGGATCTCGGCGTGGTGCTGGTCGACGTCGGCGGCGGCACGACCGACATCGCGATCTTCGCCGAAGGCGCGATCCGCCACACCGCGGTGATTCCGATCGCCGGCGACCAGATCACGAGCGACATCGCGATGGCGCTGCGCACGCCGACGCCGGACGCGGAAGACATCAAGGTCGGCTACGGGATCGCGAAGCAGGCGCTCGCCGATCCGGACGAGATGGTCGAAGTGCCGGGCCTCGGCGAACGCGGTCCGCGCACGCTGTCGCGCCAGGCACTTGCCGCCGTGATCGAACCGCGCGTCGAGGAACTGTTCTCGCTCGTGCAGCAGGTCGTGCGCGAGTCGGGTTACGAAGAACTGCTGAGCTCCGGCGTGGTCATTACCGGCGGGGCTTCGATGATGCCGGGCATGGTCGAGCTCGGCGAAGACATTTTCCTGAAGCCGGTGCGCATCGGCGCGCCGGAATACGCAGGCGGCCTCGCCGACGTGGTGCGCAACCCGCGCTACTCGACGGCGATGGGCCTGCTGGTCGAAGGCAGTGCACAGCGCATGCGCGGTCGCAAGGTCGCCGTGCAGTCCGGCAACGCGGGGCAGATCTTCTCGCGGATGAAGGAATGGTTCCTGAGCAACTTTTGACATACCGAATCGAAATTCGCGCCGGTGCCGGCGGCTGGCGCGCGACAGGGGGTTGCCCGATCTCCTGCCGAATAACGGCCGAGTAGTTCTATTTTCTTGACGGAGGCAACAATGGAATTCGAAATGCTGGAAACCGAAACCAACGGCACCATCATCAAGGTGGTCGGCGTTGGCGGCGCTGGCGGCAATGCCGTTCAGCACATGATCAACCGTGGCGTGCAGGGCGTCGACTTCATCGTGATGAACACCGACGCACAGGCGCTGTCGCGTGCGCGCGCACCGTCCGTGATCCAGCTCGGCAACACGGGCCTCGGCGCCGGCGCGAAGCCGGAAATGGGCAAGGCGGCGGCGGAAGAGGCGCGCGAGCGCATCGCCGACGCGCTGCGTGGCGCGCACATGGTGTTCATCACGGCCGGCATGGGTGGCGGCACGGGCACGGGCGCGGCGCCGGTGGTCGCGCAGATCGCGAAGGAGATGGGCATCCTGACGGTTGGTGTCGTCAGCAAGCCGTTCGAATTCGAAGGCGGCAAGCGCATGCGCGTCGCGGAAGCAGGCTCGCAGCAACTGGAGGATCACGTCGACTCGCTGATCGTCGTCCTGAACGACAAGCTGTTCGACGTGATGGGCGATGACGCCGAGATGGACAAGTGCTTCCAGTGCGCGGACGACGTGTTGAACAACGCGGTTGCGGGCATTGCCGAAATCATCAATGTCGATGGCCTCGTGAACGTCGACTTCGAAGACGTGAAGACGGTGATGGGCGAGCAGGGCAAGGCGATGATGGGCACGGCGACGGTCGCCGGCGTCGATCGCGCACGCCTCGCGGCCGAACAGGCCGTGGCGAGCCCGCTGCTCGAAGGCGTCGATCTGTCGGGCGCGCGCGGCGTGCTGGTCAACATCACGTCGAGCCGTTCGCTGCGCCTGTCGGAAACGCGCGAAGTGATGAACACGATCAAGAGTTACGCGGCGGAAGATGCCACGGTGATCTTCGGTGCGGTGTACGACGACGCGATGGGCGATGCGCTGCGCGTGACGGTCGTGGCGACGGGTCTGGGCCGTGCGGCGAAGAAGCAGCAATCGGCTCCGATGACGCTGCTGCGCACCGGCACCGACAACCAGCCGGTGAGCGTCTCGCACGGCTATGCGCAGCCGCAGCACGTCAGCACGGCCGACTACGGCGCGCTCGATACGCCGGCGGTGTGGCGCAACTCGCGCGAAACCGCGGCATCGCACGTGCAGGCGCTGCAGGAGAAGGGTGTCGACACGTACGACATCCCGGCTTTCCTGCGCAAGCAGGCTGACTGACGACGCACACAGGCGAAGCCGCGGCAAGTTTGCCGCGGTAACGCCGGCGTGACGGATGCCACGGACCACGACAGGCCGCGTCGGATGCGACGCCGGGCCGGGAAACGTGCCCTCTTCGCTCGAGCGAGGCGGGATGGGCCGTGCTGTCCGCAACACGCTGAAAAACCGTATCGCTATGAGGGACCAGCCATGATTCAAGTGGGCGACGCGCTGCCCGACGCGCAACTGTTCGAGTTCATCGACGACGCGCGCGAAGGCTGCACGCTGGGGTCGAATGCCTTCAGCGTGCGCGACCAGGTTGCGGGAAAGCGGGTGGTGATCTTCGGATTGCCGGGAGCTTTCACGCCGACCTGCTCGGCGCGGCATGTGCCGGGCTATGTCGAGCACGCCGAGCAACTGCGCTCGGCGGGCATCGACGAGCTCTGGTGCGTGTCCGTCAACGACGCATTCGTGATGGGCGCATGGGGACGTGATCTGCACACCGCGGGCAAGGTGCGCATGATGGCGGACGGCAGCGCTGCTTTCACTCATGCGCTGGGGCTGACGCAGGATTTGTCCGCGCGTGGCATGGGAATCCGTTCCCTGCGCTACGCGATGGTGGTCGACGACGGTGTGGTCAAGACGCTGGCCGTCGAAGCGCCGGGCAAGTTCGAAGTGAGCGATGCGGCGAGTGTGCTCGCGACGTTGAAGTCCTGATCCTGCGGTGCGCCGTTGCCTGCCGGCAACGCTGCTCACCGGCCTCAGGGCAGTTGTAACACGGGCCGATGACCGGAAACGCCTCCGTTCCGGGCATCGGCCCGTCCCGTATCGGCGCGGGTAACCAGTCGAAACAGATTGATACGCAGTTTCAAACAGCGTCGAATAGGGAATTACGCTATAATCTCACCTATCGAATATAACTCCTGATTGATATTCTCAATCAAGACGAAGAACACCATGTTGAAGCAGCGCACCATCAAATCGATCGTGAAGACCGTGGGCATCGGTCTCCACTCGGGCCGCAAGGTCGAACTGACGCTCCGCCCGG
Source organism: Burkholderia sp. Bp9015 (assembly GCF_003853505.1). Classification (NCBI taxonomy): domain Bacteria; kingdom Pseudomonadati; phylum Pseudomonadota; class Betaproteobacteria; order Burkholderiales; family Burkholderiaceae; genus Burkholderia; species Burkholderia sp. Bp9015. The sequence continues at coordinate 105,657 of NZ_QTPZ01000022.1, read as the reverse complement.
CCGCGCCGGGTACGGGGATCGTATTCTCGCGCGTCGACCTGCCCACGCCTGTCGACATTCCGGCATCCGCGATGTCGATCGGCGACACGCGGCTCGCGTCGGTGCTGCAGAAGGATGGAGCGCGCGTGTCGACCGTCGAGCACCTGATGTCGGCGTGCGCCGGCCTCGGCATCGACAACCTCTATGTCGACGTGACGGCCGAGGAAATCCCGATCATGGACGGCAGCGCCGCGTCCTTCGTGTTCCTGATCCAGTCCGCGGGCATCGAGGAGCAGAACGCGCCGAAGCGCTTCATCAAGGTGAAGAAGCCGGTCGAAATCCGCGACGGCGACAAGTTCGCGCGTCTCGATCCGTATTTCGGCTTCAAGCTGAAGTTCACGATCGACTTTCGTCACCCGGCCGTCGACAAGACTGGCCAGGAACTCGAGGTCGATTTCGCGAATACGTCGTACGTGCGCGAGATCGCGCGTGCGCGCACGTTCGGTTTTGCCCATGAAGTCGAAATGATGCGCGAGCTGGGTCTCGCGCGCGGCGGCAGCATGGACAACGCGATCGTGCTCGACGAGTACCGGATCCTGAACAACGACGGGCTGCGTTACGACGACGAGTTCGTGAAGCACAAGATGCTCGATGCGATCGGCGACCTGTACGTGGTCGGCCATCCGCTGCTGGCGTCGTACACCGCGTACAAGTCGGGGCACGGGCTGAACAACGCGCTGCTGCGCGAACTGCTCGCGCACGAAGACGCGTACGAGATCGTCACGTTCGACGACCCGCAGGCTGCGCCGAAGGGCTTCGCGTTCGACGCGCAGACGGCCTTCGCCTGATCGGCGTCCGGCGCCCCGCGATAAAAAAAGCGACCCTCGGGTCGCTTTTTTATTGGGCGGCCGGCCCGCACGGGCGGCGGCGCGCGTTCAGCGCGACGACTTCGCGCCGTGCCGTGCGGCCATCCGCGCGAGCGCGGCCTGCAGCGGCGACGGCTCGAGGTGATCGGCGAGCTCGCGCAACGCGGCGGCGCCGACGGTCGTCATGCGCGCCTGCTTCACGTGCGGCGGTTCCGGCGCGTCCTTCGGCCGCACGCGTACGCGCAGCGCCGAGACCGGCCAGCCGCGCTTCTGGAGATCGGCGAGCAGGCGCGGCTCGACCTGCCGCAGGCGGGCCGCGAGCGCATTGTGCGCGGCAAAGAGGGTCAGGGTGCCGTCCTTGATGGAGCCCGGTTCGACATGATTCGCAAGATAGTCGGGCAGGAGCGCCGCGAGGTCGCGCTGCAGCGACGCGACCTGTTCGACGCCGGCGCGCAGCGCCGCGAACGCGTCGGTGCGGTTGAGCACTTCGGACACGGGTTGCGGGCGATATGCGGGGAGCGGGCCGAAACGCTTGGAAAATCGGTTCATCGAGGCATTCTTCGGGCGCGCACGGGCGCGGGCGTTGACGCCGATTGTACCCGCGCCGGCTCCCGCACGGGCGGCTTTCGGGCCGTGCGCCCGGTTGCCTGCACGGGTTCGGCGTGCGGCGTGGGTCGGGCCGGGACACCGGCGCATGCTTCCTCGCGTGCTAAAATTCCTCGTTTGATTCCACTAATTCGCTAAGCCGCCGAGGCTCGGGCGTCGGGGCGCGCAACACGCGCCGGGCGCCGGTGCTGCGACGCAGGATCCGATCCGATGACAACCGGTTTTCTCCAGAAAATTTTTGGCAGCCGCAACCAGCGGCTCGTCAAGCAATACCAAAAGACCGTCGCGACGATCAATGCGCTCGAAACGCAGATCGAGAAGCTGACGGACGACCAGTTGCGCGGTAAGACGGATGAGTTCCGCCAGCGGATCGCGGGCGGCGAGTCGCTCGACAAGCTGCTGCCCGAGGCGTTCGCAGTCTGCCGGGAGGCGAGCCGCCGCGTGCTGAAGATGCGCCATTTTGACGTGCAGCTGATCGGCGGCATGGTGCTCCACTACGGCAAGATCGCGGAAATGCGCACCGGCGAGGGCAAGACGCTCGTCGCGACGCTGCCCGTGTACCTGAATGCGCTGGCCGGCCGTGGCGTGCACGTGGTGACGGTCAACGACTACCTCGCGCAGCGCGACGCCGAATGGATGGCGCGCCTCTACAACTTCCTCGGTCTGTCGGTCGGCATCAACCTGTCCGGCATGGAGCACGACCAGAAGCAGCAGGCCTACGCGTCGGACATCACCTACGGCACGAACAACGAGTTCGGCTTCGACTACCTGCGCGACAACATGGTCTACGAGACCGACGCGCGCGTGCAGCGGGCCCTGAACTTCGCGGTCGTCGACGAAGTGGACTCGATCCTGATCGACGAGGCGCGTACGCCGCTGATCATCTCGGGCCAGGCGGAAGACCACACCGAGCTGTACGTGCGGATGAACGCGCTGCCGCCGCTGCTCGAGCGCCAGATCGGCGAGGAGAAGGCCGATGGCACGGGCGTCGAGAAGCCGGGCGACTACACGCTCGACGAGAAGTCGCGCCAGGTGTTCCTGACGGAGTCGGGCCACGAGAAGGCCGAGCGGCTGCTCGCCGAGTGGGGCCTGATCGGCGAGGGCGAGAGCCTGTACGCACCGCAGAACATCACGCTGATGCACCACGTGTACGCGGCGCTGCGCGCCCACACGCTGTTCCACAAGGATCAGCACTACGTCGTGCAGAACGGCGAAGTGGTGATCGTCGACGAATTCACGGGCCGCCTGATGGCGGGCCGCCGCTGGTCCGACGGCCTGCACCAGGCGGTCGAGGCGAAGGAGCACGTGAAGATCCAGAGCGAGAACCAGACGCTCGCCTCGATCACGTTCCAGAACTACTTCCGGATGTACGCAAAGCTCGCGGGCATGACGGGCACGGCGGACACCGAAGCGTACGAATTCAACGAGATCTACGGCCTCGAGACGGTCGTGATCCCGACCAACCGTCCGCCGAAGCGGATCGACAAGCAGGACCAGATCTACAAGACGGCCAAGGAGCGCTACGACGCGGTGATCCGCGACATTCGCGAGTGCTACGAGCGCGGTCAGCCGGTGCTGGTCGGCACGACCTCGATCGAGAACTCGGAACTGCTGTCGCACCTGCTGAAGCAGGCCGGGCTGCCGCACGAGGTGCTGAACGCGAAGCAGCACGAGCGTGAAGCGGCGATCGTCGCGGAAGCCGGCCGTCCGAAGCGCATCACGATCGCGACCAACATGGCCGGTCGCGGTACCGACATCGTGCTCGGCGGCAACGCCGAGAAGCAGGCCGCATTCATCGAAGCCGACGAAGCGATCCCGGCCGACGAAAAGGCGCGCCGCATCAAGCAGTTGCACGACGAGTGGGAAACGCTGCACGAGCAGGTGAAGGCCGCGGGCGGCCTCCACATCATCGGCACCGAGCGCCATGAATCGCGCCGGATCGACAACCAGCTGCGCGGCCGTGCGGGCCGCCAGGGCGATCCGGGCTCGTCGCGCTTCTATCTGTCGCTCGACGATCCGCTGCTGCGCATCTTCGCGGGCGACCGCGTGCGCTCGATCATGGATCGCCTGAAGATGCCGGAAGGCGAGGCGATCGAGGCCGGCATCGTCACGCGTTCGATCGAATCGGCGCAGCGCAAGGTCGAAGCGCGCAACTTCGACATCCGCAAGCAGCTGCTCGAATACGACGACGTGTCGAACGACCAGCGCAAGGTGATCTACCAGCAGCGCAACGAATTGCTCGAAGCGCACGACATCACCGAGACGATCTCGGCGATGCGTCACGGCGTGATCACCGAAGTCGTCCGCCAGTTCGTGCCGGAAGGCAGCATCGAGGAACAGTGGGACGTGCCCGAGCTCGAGGAAGCGCTGCGCAACGACTGGCAGCTCGACCTCGCGATCCAGGAAATGGTGAACGAGTCGTCGTCGATCACGGCCGAGGAGATTCTCGAAGCCGTGACGACCGCCGCCGACGAGCAGTACGAGGCGAAGGTCGCGCTGGTCGGCCGCGAATCGTTCAGCGCGTTCGAGCGTTCGGTGATGCTGCAGACGGTCGACCGGCTGTGGCGCGAGCACCTCGCGGCGCTCGACCACCTGCGCCAGGGCATCCACCTGCGCGGCTATGCGCAGAAGAACCCGAAGCAGGAATACAAGCGCGAAGCGTTCGAGCTGTTCGCCGCGATGCTCGACGCGATCAAACAGGAAGTCACGCGCATCGTGATGAACGTGCAGATCCAGTCGCCTGAGCAGCTCGAGGAAGCCGCCGAGCAGATCGAGGAGCGCGGCGGCCATCTCGAAAACGTCGAGTTTCAGCACGCCGACTACGCGGAATCCGGCGCGCCGGTCGCGAACGTCGCGGCCGCCACCGCGGCCACGGCGACGGCCGACATGGTCGGCAGTGCGATGACCCACAGCGGCCCCGGCGGCGAGATGCCGAAGGTCGGCCGCAACGACCCGTGCCCGTGCGGCAGCGGCAAGAAGTACAAGCAATGTCACGGGAAGCTGTCATGATCGGCGGCGGCGCGCATCCGCGTGCCGCTTCGTTCGCAGCTTCGAGTCAGTGACGTGAGTTGCGGCGGCCCGCGCGTGCGGCCGCCGGTTCTTCCAATCGATGCCGGCGCGTGCCGGCATTTTCCATCCGGCAGGTGTGCCCCATGGCTGTCAATTTTCCGTCGATCGATCCCGCCCAACTCCATCCCGTCGCCGGCGTCACGCTCGGCTGGGCGGAAGCGAACATCCGCAAGCCGAATCGCAAGGACGTGCTGGTCATCTCCGTCGACGAAGGGGCGACGGTCGCTGGCGTATTCACCGAGAACCGCTTCTGCGCCGCGCCCGTGATCGTGTGCCGCGAGCATCTCGCGAAGGTGCGCGCGGGCGGCGCGGGCATCCGCGCGCTCGTCGTGAACACGGGCAACGCGAATGCGGGCACCGGCGAGCCGGGCCTCGCGAACACCCGCGAAACCTGCGCGGAACTCGCGCGTCTCGCGGGCCTCGACGCCGCACAGGTGCTGCCGTTCTCGACCGGCGTGATTCTCGAGCCGCTGCCGATCGACCGCCTGAAGGCCGGGCTGCCGGCCGCGCTCGCGAACCGCAAGGCCGCGAACTGGTACGACGCCGCGCAGGCGATCATGACGACCGACACGCTGCCGAAGGCCACGTCGCGCCAGGTGACGATCGACGGCCATACGGTCACGCTGACGGGCATCAGCAAGGGCGCGGGCATGATCAAGCCGAACATGGCGACGATGCTCGGCTTCCTCGCGTTCGATGCGAACGTCGCGCAGCCGGTACTCGACACGCTCGTGAAGGAAGTGGCCGACCGCTCGTTCAACTGCATCACGATCGACGGCGACACGTCGACGAACGACTCGTTCATCCTGATCGCGTCGGGCAAGAGCACGCTGCCCGCGATCACGTCGACCGATTCGCCGGCTTATGCGGCGCTGCGCGATGCAGTGACGCAGGTTGCCCAGCAGCTGTCGCAGCTGATCGTGCGCGACGGCGAAGGCGCGACGAAATTCATGACGGTGCAGGTCGAGGGCGGCAAGAGCGTCGCCGAGTGCCGCCAGATCGCGTATGCGATCGGGCATTCGCCGCTGGTGAAGACGGCCTTCTATGCATCCGACCCCAACCTGGGCCGGATTCTCGCGGCGATCGGCTACGCGGGCGTCACGGATCTCGACGTCGGCAAGATCGATCTCTATCTCGACGACGTGCTCGTCGCGAAGGCCGGTGGCCGCAACCCGGCTTATCAGGAAGAGGACGGCCAGCGCGTGATGAAGCAGAGCGAAATCACGATTCGCGTGCTGCTCGGTCGCGGCGACGCGCAGGCAACGGTCTGGACGTGCGACCTGTCGCACGATTACGTGAGCATCAACGCGGACTACCGCTCCTGATCGGGAGCGCTCGAACGACATGGACAAGCTCGAACAGTTTCTGACGCGCGCGGAAGCGCTGCTCGGCCGCCTCGAGGGGATGCTCCCCCCGGCGCCGGCGGCCGTCGACTGGAACGCCGCCACCGCGTTCCGCTGGCGCAAGCGCCAGGGGCGCGGCTATCTGCAACCGGTGCCGGCAGCGTCGACGATCACGCTCGACGACCTGCACAACATCGATCGGCAGAAAGGGCTGATCGAGCAGAACACGCGACAGTTCGTGCAGTGCAAGCCGGCGAACAATGTGCTGCTGACCGGTGCCCGCGGCACCGGCAAGTCGTCGCTGATCAAGGCGTGCCTGAACGCCTATGCGAAGGACGGGCTGCGCCTGATCGAAGTCGACAAGGACGATCTGCACGATCTCGGCGACATCGTCGAGGTGATCTCGCAGCGTCCGGAGCGGTTCATCGTGTTCTGCGACGACCTGTCGTTCGAGGACGGCGAATCGGGCTACAAGGCGCTGAAGGTCGCGCTCGACGGCTCGATCGCCGCGCAGTCCGACAACGTGCTGATCTACGCGACGTCGAATCGCCGCCATCTGCTGCCCGAGTACATGAGCGACAACGAGTCGTACAAGCATCTGCCGGACGGCGAGATCCACCCCGGCGAAGTCGTCGAGGAAAAGATCTCGCTGTCGGAGCGCTTCGGCCTGTGGGTCAGCTTCTACCCGTTCAAGCAGGACGACTACCTCGACATCGTCGCGCACTGGCTGCGCCATTTCGGTTGCGCGGACGCCGAGATCGAGACGGCACGCGGCGATGCGCTCGTCTGGGCGCTCGAGCGCGGTTCGCGTTCGGGGCGTGTCGCATGGCAGTTTGCGCGCGACTGGTCGGGCCGCAAGGAGCAGGCATGAGCACGGATTCCGTAACGAGCGCCGTGCGCGCGCCCGACGGCCGGAAGGTGACGGAAGTCGCGGTCGGCGTGATGGTGCAGCCAGACGGTCGCTACCTGCTCGCGCAGCGGCTGCAGGGCAAGCCGTATGAAGGCTATTGGGAGTTTCCGGGCGGCAAGCTGGAGGCCGGGGAGAGCGTCGAGGACGCGCTGGCGCGCGAGCTGCACGAGGAACTCGGCATCGAAGTCACGGCCAGCCACCGCTGGCATACGCTCGAGCACGATTATCCGCACGCGTACGTGCGGCTTTATTTCTGCAAGGTGACGGGCTGGACGGGTGAGCCGCACAGCAAGGAAGGGCAGGCGTTCGTATGGCAGCAACTGCCGGTCGAGGTCGCGCCGCTGTTGCCGGCGGCGCTGCCGGTGCTGGAACTGCTCGAGAAGGAAGCGGCGTCGCAATGACGCCGTGACGGCTCGCCTGGAAGGCGGGCCGTATCCGCCCATGGGCGGTGCCGTGCGCCGCTCAGCTGTCGCGGCGGCCGTCGGTGCCGTCTTCCTCCGACGACGGACCCTCGTCGGAGGACCCGCCGATCCGGTACTTTTCCGCGGCCCATGCACCGAGGTCGAGCTGCTTGCAGCGGGCCGAACAGAAGGGACGGAACTTGTTTTCAGGCGTCCAGCGCACTTCTGCGCCGCACGAAGGACATTTCACAACGGTAGTCATACGAAAGCGTCGAACCGGCACACGGCCGTTACAGATTGCACAGTGTCAGATGGAACGGCACGTCGATGTCCACCGCGCGCGGCCGCACGTCGCCGTCCTGCATGGTGAACCGTACCCACAACATGTATTTGTTGGCGCTCGCTTCGGGAATCACGCGCAGCTCCGGCGGCACGCGCACCTGCATCAGCTGATAGGTGCGCCCCGACAGCATCTGCTGGTAGCTGCCCTGCATCGCCATCACCTTCGACGCCTGGCCCGATTCGCGAGCGAGCCGCAGCACGATCGCCGCGGCATCGCGCAGCGGCAGCAGCGGCAGGATCCATTTCGCGATGTCCTGGCGCCGCTGTTCCGCGGGCCATTGCTGCCACGCGTAGTACGACGGAAGGTCGAACTTGCACGTGCCGCCGGGAATCACCGCGCGGCTGCGGATGCTGGCGAGCCACTCGTTGTCGACCAGATGCTGCCCGGTCTTGCCCTGCATCTGCGCAAGATTGGCGAGCGTCTGCTCGATTTCACCGAGCACGGACTCGAGCGCATTCTGTTCGATGCCCGGATTGCCGCGAAAGGGGGCGAGCGTCTGGCGTTGACGTTCGAGCTCTTTCATCAGATCCGATTTCAGGTCCGCGCGGCCCGTGACCTCGGCGATTTCGAACAGCGTCGTCAGCGCGACGTGATGCTCACGCGGGTCCTCCTGAGCCAAAAAGAACGCGAAGCGCTCGAACAGGTCTTCGAGGCGCAACAGCGTGCGAATTCGCTCGTTGAACGGATACTCGTAAAGAATCAAGCGCGCTCGCCTCTAGGGTAGGGATTGAAACAATGCAGGACATTCTAATGCTCACTGTCTACCCTAGCAACGCACCAATTTCGTACACCATCACGATCGCACGCCGCGATCAGTGCGCGGCAGCCGCCAATGCGAGATAGCGTTGGTGCAGTGCATCGACCTGCGCGGCGAGCGCATCGGGTGTCGTCGCGTCGTTGACGATCACGTCGTCGGCCGCTGCGAGACGCGCCTCGCGCGTTGCCTGTCTCGCGATGATCGCTTCGACCTGTTCGCGCGTGAAATCATTGCGTCGCATCACACGTGCGATCTGCGTTTCGACCGGACAGTCGACCACGAGCACACGATCGCTGCGCGCCTTCCAGTTACCTGACTCCACGAGCAGCGGCACGACGAAGATCACGTAAGGGCCTTGCGCTGCGCGGGCTTCGCGATCGGTTTCGGCGCGGATCAGCGGATGCGTGATCGCCTCGAGGCGCCGGCGTGCGTCGTCGTCGCTGAAAATGAGTGCGCGCATCTTCGCGCGATCGAGCGAGCCGTCGGCCGCGACGAAGTCCGGTCCGAATGCGTGTTCGATCGCGGGCATCGCGAGACCGGCCGGTGCGGTGATGCGGTGCGCGATCAGGTCGGTGTCGACGAGCGATGCACCGCGTGCGGCGAACAGGTCGGCGACGGTCGTCTTGCCGCTGCCGATGCCGCCGGTCAGTCCTATTGCAAACATGTGAGCCTCCGCCGGGCCGCCGCGCGGAAGCGAAGCGCCTCCCCGCGACGCAGCGAACATGGCGGACGCCGGCAGCGTGTCATGTCAGCCGCCGAGCGCCGAATAGAAAGGGGTACCGAAAAACAGCGTGGCGACGCCGCCTGCCGCGAGGAACGGGCCGAACGGAATCGGCTCCTCGAAGCGCATGCGCCCGCGCCAGGTCGCGACGAGCCCGACGAGCGCACCCGTCACCGCGGCGAACAGCACGACCTGCGGCAGCGCGGCCCAGCCCATCCACGCGCCGAGCGCGGCGAGCAACTTCAGGTCGCCGAAGCCGATGCCCTCGATGCCGCGCAGCCACTTGAACAGCCAGTAGACCGACCACAGGAACAGGTAGCCGGCCATCGCGCCGACCACGGCCGAACGCAGCGACGTGAACGTGCCGCCGAGATTCAGTGCGAGCCCGGCCCACAGCAGAGGCAGCGTCATCGAATCGGGCAGGTAGCCGGTCTGGATATCGATCGCGCTCATCGCCAGCAGCGCGGCGCACAGTCCGAACGCGGCGAGTGCGGCAACGGTGGGGCCGAACGCGGCGAGCGAACCGGCGGCGAGCAGCGCACCGGCGAGCTCGACGAGCGGATAGCGCACGCCGATCGCATGGCCGCACTGACGGCAGCGCCCGCGCAACAGCAGGTAGCTGACGAGCGGGATGTTTTCCCACGCGCGCAGCACGTGACCGCAATGCGGACAGGCGCTGCGCGGGCGCCACAGATCGTAGTGCGGCGGATAGCCGTCGTCCGGCGGCGAGCTTGCGCTGCCGGTTGCTTCCGCGATTTCGGCCTGCCACGCGCGCTGCATCATCACCGGGACCCGGTGCACGACGACGTTCACGAAGCTGCCGACGCACAGGCCGAGCACGACGGCGAACGCATACTGCACCGCGAGCGGCAGCATCGCCAGCGCGTGCAACGTGCTGTCGGGCGAGTCGAAAACGGTGGTCAGGGGCGCGGGCGTCATGGGGCTCGGGTTCGGGCTTGAAAAGGCGACAGAATCGGTTGCGATGCTACACCACGTTGCCCAGCTGAAGGATGGGCAGATACATCGCGATCACGAGGCCGCCGACGAGCGCACCCAGGACGATCACGATCAGCGGCTCGCCGAGCGCGGCGAGCGCATCGAGGCGTGCGTCGAGCTGACGTTCGCATAGCGCGGCGATATCGGCGAGCATCGTGTCGAGCGCGCCGGTTTCCTCGGCGACGGCGATCGGCTGCACGACGTCGTCCGGGAAGCAGCCCGCCGCGTGCATCGCATCGGCGAGACGCGCGCCGCGCAGCACGCGCGTCGCGATCTGCGCGGTGGCCTGCTCGAACACCGGATGGCCGGCGGTGCGTTCGAGCGTGGAGAATGCATCGGCGAGCGGGACGCCCGCACCGAGCAGCGTTGCGAGCGAGCGGCACCAGCGCGCGGTCGCGAACCGCGTGAGCGCGCCGCCGACGAGCGGCGCATCCAGCACGTGCCGCGCGGCCGTGTAGCGCAGCGATGGCGAGCGCCGCAGCGCGTGACGTGCGGCGAGCCCCGCCACCGCTGCCCCGGCGACGAACGTGCCGCCCCAGGCCGAGGTCGCGGACGAGAGGGCGAGCAGGGCTCGGGTCGGCGCCGGCAAGGCCGCGCCGAAGCCGTCGAAGATCTGCCGGAACGTCGGCACGACCCACACCATCAGCGCGGCCGAGATCGCGAGCGCGAACACGATGACGGCGACCGGGTAGGCGAGCGCGGCACGCAGCTTGCGCCATTGCGCGTCGGCACGTTCGCGGTGCTCCGCGACGCGGGTCAGTATGGTGCCGAGCGCGCCCGATGCTTCGCCTACCTCGATCAACTGGCGATACAGCGTGCCGAACTGGGACGGGTAGCGTGCGAGCGCGGCGGCGAAGCGCTGCCCGCCGACGATCTCGCGTGCGAGGCCGGCGGCGATGCGCGGCAGCCCGTCGCGCGTGCGGGTGCGCGCGAGCATCTCGAGCGACGGTGCGAGCGGCAGTCCGGCCTGCAGCAGGCTCGCGAGCTGACGCGTGAAGCGCGTGACTTCCCGCGCGCCGGCCGACGGCGGGCGGGCCGTGCCGCGGACATCGAGCGACAGCACCGTGACGCCGTCGCGCGCGAGCGCCGCACGTGCGGCGGCGGCATCGAAGGCGATGACGTTCCCGCGGCATGGCGTGCCGTCGCGACGACGGCCACGCCACGCGAAACGCGTCTCGTGCGGCGGTGCAGGCATCGCGATCACGCGTCGGGCGTCGCGGCCAGTGCTTCCGCGACGCTCGTCGTACCGTCGCGAACGTGCGCGAGTGCCGCGTCGCGCAGACTACGTACGCCCTCGGCTGCCGCGCATTGCGCGAGCGCACCGACGCTTGCGCGCGCGACGATGCGTTCTGCCATCTCCGGTGAAACCGGCATCGTCTGATGCAGGCCGATGCGGCCTCGATAACCGATGCCGTGACAGGCGGCACAGCCGCGCGCGACGAACGGGCGCCACCCGGATTCCAGTGCTGCCGGATTGCAGCCTGCTTCGCGCAGCGCGCGCACCGACGCGTCCGAACGCACGCGGCAGGTGAGGCACAGGCGCCGCACGAGGCGTTGCGCGGTGACGAGGCGCAACGCGGCGGCGAGGTTGTATGGCGCGACGCCGATGTCGAGCAGTCGCGCGACGGCTGCCGGCGCGTCGTTCGTATGCAGCGTGGACAGCACGAGGTGCCCGGTCTGTGCGGCCTTGATCGCGACGTCGGCCGTCTCCGCATCGCGAATCTCGCCGACCATGATGACGTCCGGGTCCTGACGCAGCAGCGCGCGCAGCGCAGTGGCGAACGTCAGCCCGGCTTTTTCGGCGACGCCGACCTGGTTGATGCCGTCGAGCTGGATCTCGGCCGGATCCTCGACCGTGCACACATTGTGCGCATCGCGGTCGAGCATCTGCAGCGCGCAGTAGAGCGACAGCGTCTTGCCGCTGCCGGTCGGCCCGGTCACGAGCACGAGACCGTGCGGCGCGCGTATCGCGGCTTCCATCGCCGCGGCCTGCCGCGCGTCGAAGCCGAGACGCGCGAGCGTGAGGTCGGGCGGCAGCGTTTCGAGGCGGCGCAACACGAGCTTCTCGCCGAACAGCGTGGGCAGCGAGCTGACCCGGTAGTCGCCGCGCGTGCCGCCGTCGACCGCGATGCGCAGCCGGCCGTCCTGCGGAAGCCGGCGCTCGGCGATGTCCATGCGGGCGAGCACCTTGATCCGCGTCACGAGCGCGTCGCGCAGATGAGCGGGCGGCCGCGCGTGTTCATGCAGGACGCCATCGATGCGCAGGCGGATGCGCCAGCCTGCTTCGAACGGTTCGACGTGGATGTCGGACGCGTCGCGCACGCGGGCGGCGTGCAGTGTGTCGGTCAGCAGCCGTACGGCGGGCGAGTCGTCGAGTTGCGCCGCATCGAGCGACCGCGGTGTTTCGGCGGGCGATGCGGCGGTGGAGACAGGCGGCCGCTGCGTGTGCAGCGGCGCCCCGGGAAGTGGGAAGTGCATGTGAGCCGGCGCTCGGCCGCCTGTTGATCGTGACCGGCAAATGGTCGCGTATCGTGCGCGGCGCCGACAGTCGGCCGTTCGGCTAGCGCGCGCCGCGTGCGCGCGTGCTGCGCGGCTTGAAGAGCTTGACGGTGCGCACGGCCTGGTCGTCGCTGCGCATGACCTCGAGCATCACGTCGCGGATCTTCAGGCACACGTCGCCTTCGGGGATTTCCTCGAGGATTTCGAGGATCAGGCCATTGAGCGTCTTCGGTCCGTCGGTCGGCAGTTGCAGGTGCAGCCAGCGGTTCAGTTCGCGCAGCGGCATGCTGGCGGCGACGATGCATTCTCCGTTCTCGTTCCAGCCGCCCGCGCGTTCGCCGCGCGGCATCGACGTCGTGAATTCGCCGATCAGTTCCTCGATGATGTCCTCGGGCGTGACGAGCCCCTCGAGTTCGCCGTACTCGTTGACGACGAGCGCGGTCCGCTGGCGGCTTTCCTGGAAATACTGGAGCTGCTGGACGACCGGCGTGCCCGACGGCACGTAGTACGGCTCGGCGAGCAGCGTGCGCAACGTTTCGCGGTCGAAATCCTGGTTGTGCAGCCCGGTGAGCGTCTTGCGGACGTGCAGCACGCCGAGCACCTTGTCGATGTCGCCTTCGTAGACGACGAGGCGGTTGTGATAGCAGGTCTCGAGCTGATGCAGGATGTCGTCGAGCGGCGCGTAGAAGTTGAGCGACTCGATCTGGCGGCGCGGCACCATCACGTCGTCGACCGTGATGTTCTCGAGGTCGAACAGGTTGAGCAGGATGCTGCGGTGCTTGGTCGGCATGAAGCTGCTCGACTCGAGCACGATCGCGCGCAGCTCGTCGGCGGACATCCGCTGGTCGCGGCCCTTCTTCGTATTGATGCGCAGCATCCAGAGCACGCCGTTCGCCAGTTCATTGACGAACCAGACGACCGGCTTGAACACGCGCATCAGCGGCGCGATCACGAGACTGGCGGGCAGCGCGATGCGTTCGGGAAAGGTCGCGCCGACGATCTTCGGCGCGATTTCCGCGAACACGATGATCAGGAACGCGACGATGCCGGTCGCGATCGACAGCGCCAGGTTGTTACGGCCGAACGTGTGCAGCGCGAGCGACGTCGTCAGGACCGGGATGATCGTGTTGAACAGGTTGTTGCCGATCAGGATCACGCTGAGCAGCAGGTCGGTGCGCGTGAGGAGACCCTGCGTGGTTTTCGCACCGAGCACGCCCTGGCCGGCGAGATGCTTCAGCCGATGGCGGTTGAGCGCCATCATCGCGGTCTCGGAAATGGAAAAGAAGCTGGAGCAGAGGAGAAGCAGGAAGACGGCGCCGATTTGCGCCCATAAGGGAATTTGGTCCACGCGTCAGAAGGGCAGTGAAGGACAGGGATGGAGGGAATATAGCAGAGGCCGGCGGCCGGGATGTGTCGTGCGCGACACGCGCGCTCGCGAGACCAGGCAGAAGAAGGCAAAAAAAAACCGTGCACACGGTGCACGGTTTTTTCAAAATCTGGTCGGGGTGAGAGGATTCGAACCTCCGGCCTCTACGTCCCGAACGTAGCGCTCTACCAGGCTAAGCTACACCCCGATTTTTTGCTCTTCCGACTTCGCCGCTTTCGTTCAGATCGCTGCGTCGTCACAAGCAAGAACGTAACTATAACGATGTTTTTTCGAAAAGGGAATACCTTGATGAAGAAATTTTTCGAAAAGCGGTTCGTGTCGTGGTCGCCGCGCGCTTACGACTGTCGCGACGTCGAGTACGAGCACAGCGCGAGCAGGCTTTCCTTGTAGATCGAATCCGGGAACGCGGCGATCGCGGCCGCGGCGGCCTGTGCTTCCTGGCGCGCGCATTCGAGCGTATGGTCGAGCGCGCCCGAACGCGTGATCGCGTCGAAGATCGTGTCGAAGCGATCGGTGCCGCCTTGTTCGATCGCCTCGCGGGCGAGCGCCGATTGCTCGGGCGTGCCGCGTTCGATCAGATAGATGAGCGGCAGTGTCGGCTTGCCTTCGCGCAGGTCGTCGCCGGCATTCTTGCCCATCGCTTCGGCCGTGCCCGCGTAGTCGAGCCAGTCGTCCATGATCTGGAATGCGGTGCCGATCCGGCGGCCGTATTCGGCGGCGGCGGCTTCGGTCGGCGCATCGGCGCCGGCGAGCACCGCGCCCAGGCGGGCCGATGCCTCGAACAGCTTCGCCGTCTTGTAGCGGATCACCTGCATGTAGCGCGTCTCGTCGACGTCCGCGTCGTGCATGTTCAGGAGCTGCAGCACTTCGCCTTCGGAAATGATCGTCGTCGCTTCCGACAGGATTTCCATCACGCGCATCTTGCCGACGCCGACCATCATCTCGAACGAACGCGAATAGAGGTAGTCGCCGACCAGCACGCTCGCCGCGTTGCCGAACAGCGCGTTGGCCGTCTGGCGGCCTCGCCGCAGTTCGGATTCGTCGACGACGTCGTCATGCAGCAGCGTGGCCGTGTGGATGAACTCGACGACGGCGGCCAGCACGTGCCGCTGGTGCGACGTCTCGCCGAGCGCGCCGGCGACGAGCAGCAGCAGGGCCGGACGCAGCCGCTTGCCGCCCGCGCCGATGATGTACTCGGCGATCTGGTTGATCAGCAGCACGTCGGACGCGAGGCTTTGCCGGATAACGCGATTCACCTGCTCCATGTCGCTGGCGATCGGGGCGAGCAGGTGGGCGGCGCTGAGGGTGGGGGAGGCGGTGGACGACGACATGATGATCGAAATGGGTGATGCCGCGGATTATAAGTCGAATCCGCGATATGCCGGTCTGTCGGACGTGTCTGCCCGGTGATTTTGGCCGTCCGGCCAGGGCTTGCGGGCGGCAATCGTGGATCGGCTTTGACTTGGGTGCTAAGCCCATGTATAATCACGTGTTTTCCGCGCGTGGTGTGCGGAAAAATTGGATCCAGAGTGAGGTTCTCAATGTACGCGGTCATAAAAACCGGCGGCAAGCAGTACAAGGTTGCCGTTGGCGAAAAACTCAAAGTAGAACAGATACCGGCTGACATTGACGCTGAAATCACGCTCGACCAGGTTCTCGCAGTGGGCGAAGGCGAATCGATTAAGTTCGGTACGCCGCTGGTCAGTGGGGCTTCCGTCAAGGCCACCGTTGTGTCGCACGGTCGTCATGCCAAGGTCACCATCTTCAAGATGCGTCGCCGGAAGCACTACCAAAAGCACGGCGGCCACCGCCAGAACTACACTGAGCTGCGCATCGACGCGATCAACGCGTAAGCGCCTCGGTAAAGGAGCAATCAGATGGCACACAAAAAGGCAGGCGGCTCTTCCCGGAACGGCCGCGACTCCGAGTCGAAACGTCTCGGCGTGAAAGTGTACGGCGGCCAGGCGATCAACGCTGGCGGCATCATCGTGCGTCAGCGCGGTACGCGCATGCACGCTGGCGAGAACGTCGGCATGGGCAAGGATCACACCCTGTTCGCGCTGGTCGACGGTCACGTCAAGTTCGCGACCAAGGGCGCGGACAAGAAGCATCTGGTCATCGTTGTCCCGGCGGCTGCCTAAGTTCAGGCACCCACGGGCTTCGTAGCCGAAAGGCCCCGCAGTCTTCGCGGGGCCTTTTTTTATTTGGCCGCCGGGCGCATGTGCGCGCCGGCGGCTGTCGCGACACTGGCGGGCAATCGGCCGAACGGCAGATTGTTCAAGCGCGCCGGCGCGCGGCACAATAGCGGAAATACTGGTCGGAGTGACGAATGAAGTTCATTGACGAAGCACGAATCGAAGTCATCGCCGGCGACGGAGGCGATGGCAGCGCGTCGATGCGCCGCGAGAAATTCGTTCCGTTCGGCGGGCCGGACGGCGGCGACGGCGGCCGGGGCGGCAACGTCTACGCGATCGCCGACCGCAACATCAACACGCTGATCGACTACCGTTACGCGAAGAAGCACCTGGCGCGCAACGGCGAAAACGGTCGCGGCTCGGATTGCTACGGCAAGGGCGGGGACGACGTCACGCTGCGCATGCCGGTCGGCACGGTCGTGACCGACATGGATACGGGCGAGCTGATCGCCGACCTGACCGAGCACGATCAGCAGGTGATGCTCGCGAAGGGCGGCGCAGGCGGTCTCGGCAACCTGCATTTCAAGTCGAGCACGAACCGCGCGCCACGCCAGAAAACCGACGGCAAGCCCGGCGAACGGCGCATGCTGCGGCTCGAGCTGAAGGTGCTCGCCGACGTCGGTCTGCTTGGCATGCCGAACGCCGGCAAGTCGACCTTCATCTCGTCGGTGTCGAACGCGAAGCCGAAGATCGCCGACTATCCGTTCACGACGCTCGCGCCGAACCTTGGCGTCGTGCGGGTCGGCCCGAGCAAGAGCTTCGTGATCGCCGATATTCCGGGGCTGATCGAGGGCGCCGCCGAAGGCGCGGGCCTCGGCCACCAGTTCCTGCGACACCTGCAGCGCACCGGCGTGCTGCTGCATCTCGTCGATCTGGCTCCGTTCGACGAAAGCGTCGACCCGGTCGCTGAAGCGACCGCGATCGTCGGCGAGCTGCGCAAATACGACGAGGCGCTGTACGAGAAGCCGCGCTGGCTCGTCCTCAACAAGCTCGACATGGTGCCGGAAGACGAGCGCGAGGCGCGCGTCGCCGATTTCCTCGACCGTTTCGGCTGGGACGGCCCGGTGTTCGAGATTTCGGCGCTCACGGGCCAGGGCTGCGAAGCGCTGTGCTACGCGATCTACGATTACCTCGCCGAGCATTCGGACGCACATCGTGCGGCGGAAGAGGAAGATCTGGCCGCGGACGTGCGGTTCCGCGATGCGCCGCAAGCCGATGGCGGCGCGACGCCCGGCGACGACGCCTGAGCGGGCCCGACACGCACCGGGCATCGCGTCCGGTGCCTGAATTCAATTGCGCCCGGCCGGGCAGGCATCAGATACAGGAGACGGCGCACGATGCGTTCGATCATCGCGGATTCCAAGCGATTGGTGGTGAAGGTGGGCTCCAGCCTCGTGACCAACGACGGCAAGGGGCTCGATCATGCTGCAATCGGCCGCTGGGCGGCCCAGATCGCCGCGCTGCGCGCACAGGGCAAGGAAGTGGTGCTCGTCAGTTCGGGCGCGATTGCCGAAGGGATGCAGCGGCTCGGCTGGAGCAAGCGTCCGCGCGAGATCGACGAGCTGCAGGCCGCCGCCGCGGTCGGCCAGATGGGGCTCGCGCAAGTTTATGAAAGCCGCTTTACCGAGCACGATATCCGCACCGCGCAGATCCTGCTGACGCACGCCGACCTGGCCGATCGCGAGCGCTACCTGAATGCGCGCTCGACGCTGCTGACGCTGCTGCGGCTCGGCGTCGTGCCGATCATCAACGAGAACGACACGGTCGTCACCGACGAAATCAAGTTCGGCGACAACGACACGCTCGGCGCGCTCGTCGCGAACCTGATCGAAGGCGATGCGCTGATCATCCTGACCGACCAGACGGGCTTGTTCACCGCCGATCCGCGCAAGGATCCGAATGCGACGCTGGTCGCGGAAGCCAGCGCGGGCGCGCCGGAGCTCGAGGCGATGGCCGGCGGCGCAGGCTCGAGCCTCGGCCGCGGCGGGATGCTGACGAAGATCCTCGCGGCGAAGCGCGCGGCGCACAGCGGCGCGAACACCGTGATCGCGAGCGGCCGCGAAGCCGACGTGCTGGTGCGGCTGGCGGCGGGCGAGGCGATCGGCACGCAGTTGATCGCGCGCACCGCGCGGATGGCCGCGCGCAAGCAATGGATGGCCGATCACCTGCAGGTGCGCGGGCACGTCGTGATCGATGCGGGCGCGGTCGAGAAGCTGACGGCCGGCGGCAAGAGCCTGCTGCCGATCGGCGTGACTGGCGTGCAGGGCGCGTTCGCACGCGGGGAGGTGATCGCGTGTGTCGGCCCCGACGGGCGTGAAGTGGCGCGCGGCCTCACGAACTACAGCAGCGCGGAAACGAAGCTGATTCACCGCAAGCCGAGCGGCGAGATCGAGACGGTGCTCGGCTACATGCTGGAGCCGGAGCTGATTCACCGCGACAACCTCGTGCTCGTGTAACCGTTCGGCCAGGCGTCGCGAGACAGCAAAAAGCCCGCATCGCGCGGGCTTTTTGTTGTGACGAAGCGAAACGAGGCCGGGCAGCCGGCCTCGGTTGCGCGGTCAGCGCAGCTGGCTCATCGCGGTGCGGTGGAACTTGATGTTCTCGAGGATCTGCTGGGTCGTGCCCTGCGGCATCTTGTTCGCGCAGAAATAGTCCTGGTACAGCGCCGAGTGGTACGCGTTCAGCTCGCCGTTCTCGATGCGACGCCAGTCGTTCTCGACCGTGCGGTCCCAGCCGTCGTGATCCGAATTCAGGCCTGCATACTGACGCCATTCGTAGGTGTCGCAGCGGATGCCTTCGTAGTTCACGTTGCGCGCGCCGGCCGGGCTCGTGATGACGACTGCGTAGCGCACGACGCCGTCGCTGCCGACCGCGAGCGACTTCGCATCGACGGAGAACTTGAGCGGCGTGTTCTGCGACACGTTGAACGGCAGCAGATCGCCCGCTTGCGGCAGCGGCGGCAGCGTGTCGACCGGGTTTTCCTTCCAGTTGCCCTGGCGGTCCAGCAGGTACACGAACTCGCTGTCATCCTTGTTGGTCGGCGTCTTCGAATTCGCGCAACCGGCCAGCGTGGCCGCCGCGACGATCGATGCGAGCGCGAGAGCAATCGCTTTCAATATGCATTCCTCGTAAAAAAAGGGCGCGACACCAAGGTCGCGCCCGGTCATGCAGTCCGACTCGTCATTTGCCGACGATCACGCGGGGCGGCATCTCGTCGAGCGTGCTCGCCTCCACTTCGATCTCGGAACAGACCACCGATGTGTCGACAATCGTCAGCGTCTGCTGGGCCTGCGCGCCGATGACGCGCGGATAGCGCGACAGACGCGGCCCACGCGGCTTTTCGGCTCGCTGCGCCGGGCGGCGCAGGAAGCGCGACAGTTCCGTCAGCGCCAACTGATAGACATCCCGCTTGAACTCGATCACCGCATCGAGCGGCACCCAGTACTCGTTCCAGCGCCACGCATCGAACTCCGGGTGGTCGGTCGCGCGCAAGCAAATGTCGCAATCGCGTCCGACCATCCGCAGAAGGAACCAGATCTGCTTCTGGCCGCGGTAATGTCCGCGTACTTCGCGCTTGATGAACTTGTCAGGCACCTCGTAACGCAACCAGTCGCGAGTGCGGCCGATTATCTTGACGTGTTCCGGGTGCAGGCCCGTCTCCTCGTGCAGCTCCCGGTACATCGCCTGCATGGGGGTCTCGCCGTACTTGATCCCACCTTGAGGAAACTGCCAGGAATGCTCGCGGAGCCGCTTGCCCCAAAACACCTCGTTGCGCGCGTTCAAGAGGATGATGCCGACGTTCGGGCGAAAGCCTTCACGATCCAGCATACAACCACCTTCGAATCCTTTAAAATTGCTTTGATTATAAACAGATAACGGGCGCTGCGCACCGTGACGGAGCGAAACCGCGCGGGGTACACCGGCTGAATTGTCCCTGATTTGTCTGCTAAGTCATCTGCGCCATCGTCGTTCGTCGCGCGCAGCTTTTTCACCTTGAAACTTTTTCGGGCGCCCCGCCTGGGGGCGCCGTATTTGGAACCGTCCGCATGAAAGCTTCCCGTTTCTTTATCGGCACCCTCAAAGAAGCACCGGCCGACGCAGAGATCGTCAGCCACAAGCTGATGGTGCGCGCCGGCATGATCCGTCGCGTCGCCGGCGGCATCTACAACTACCTGCCGGTCGGCCTGCGTTCGATTCGCAAGGTCGAGGCGATCGTGCGCGAGGAAATGAACCGGGCAGGCGCCATCGAGCTGCTGATGCCGGCCGTGCAACCGGCCGAGCTGTGGCAGGAATCGGGCCGCTGGGAGCAGTACGGCCCCGAACTGCTGCGCTTCAAGGACCGCAAGGACAACGACTTCGTGATCGGGCCGACGCACGAGGAAGTCATCACCGACATCGCGCGCAACCAGATCAAGAGCTACCGGCAGATGCCGGTGAACTTCTACCAGATCCAGACGAAGTTCCGCGACGAGATCCGTCCGCGCTTCGGCGTGATGCGCGGCCGCGAGTTCATCATGAAGGACGCGTATTCGTTCGACAAGGACGCGGCCGGCCTGAACGAGTCGTATCGCAAGATGTACGACGCATACGTGCGCATCTTCACGCGCCTCGGCCTCGAGTTCCGCGCGGTTGCGGCCGACAGCGGCTCGATCGGCGGCAACTTCTCGCACGAGTTCCACGTGATCGCCGATACCGGCGAGGACGCGATCGCCTACTGCCCGACGTCCGACTTCGCGGCGAACGTCGAAGCGGCCGAAGCGCTGCCGCTGATCGCCGAACGCGCGGCACCCGCCGAAGCGATGGAAAAGGTCGCGACGCCCGGCAAGGCGAAGTGCGAGGCCGTCGCCGAACTGCTGTCGATCCCGCTCGAGCGTACGATCAAGTCAATCGTGCTCGCCACCGACAACGAAGGCGCCGAGCCGACCATCTGGCTCGTGATGCTGCGCGGCGACCACGACCTGAACGAGATCAAGGTGTCGAAGCTGCCGGGGCTGAAGAACCACCGCTTCGCGACCGAGCAGGAAATCGTCGAGTGGTTCGGCACGCCGCCGGGCTACCTCGGCCCGGTCGGCACGAAGAAGCCGGTGAAGGTGATCGCCGATCGCACGGTCGCGAACATGAGCGACTTCGTCGTCGGCGCGAACGAGGTCGACTATCACATCGCCGGCGTGAACTGGGGCCGCGACCTGCCGGAGCCGGACGTCGCCGACGTGCGCAACGTGAAGAAGGGCGATCCGTCGCCGGACGGCAAGGGTGAGATCGACATCTGCCGCGGCATCGAAGTCGGCCACGTGTTCCAGCTCGGCACCAAGTACTCGGAAGCGATGGGCGCGACGTTCCTCGACGAGTCGGGCAAGCCGCAGCCGATGCTGATGGGCTGCTACGGCGTCGGCGTCACGCGCATTCTCGGCGCGGCGATCGAACAGAACTTCGACGAGCGCGGCATCATCTGGCCCGAGTCGATCGCGCCGTTCGAAGTCGTGCTGTGCCCGATGGGCTACGATCGCAGCGACATGGTCCGCGAGGCCGCCGACAAGCTGTACGCGGAACTGGCCGCGGCCGGCATCGACGTGATCCTCGACGATCGCGGCGAGCGCCCGGGCGTGATGTTTGCAGACTGGGAATTGATCGGCGTGCCGCATCGCCTGGTGATCGGCGAGCGCGGCCTGAAGGAAGGCAAGATCGAGTATCAGGGCCGCCGCGACGCCGAGGCGACGCTGCTGCCGGCCGACGCGGCCGCGGCGACGGTGACGGAGAAGATCCGCGCCGCGCTCGCGCGCTAAGCGCTTCGACCGGAGGATACGGTGGAATACACCTTCCTGTCGGCCACCGTGCTCCTCGTGCTGATCACGGATCCGCTCGGCAACATCCCGCTGTTCATCACGGCGATGCGGGATGTGCCGCGCGAGCGGCGCGTGAAGCTGATCCTGCGTGAAGTCGGGATCGCGTTCGTGATCCTGCTGTTCTTCATGGTGGTCGGCGACCGCTTCCTGCGGATGATGAACCTCACCGACCTGTCGCTGCGGCTCGGCGGCGGGATCGTGCTGTTCCTGATCGCGCTGCGGATGATCTTCCCGCATCCGGACGGCGCGCTCGGCAGCGATCCGCGCGCCGGCGGTGAACCGTTCATCGTGCCGCTCGCGATTCCCGCGCTCGCCGGGCCGTCCGCGCTCGCGACGGTGATGCTGCTGACGTCGCAGGCGCCGGGCAAGATGTTCGAGTGGGTCGGCGCGCTGACGGTCACGATGATCGTCTGCGCGATCACGCTGGTGCTGGCCGAACGGATCCAGCAGTGGCTCGGCGAGCGAACCGTCGCCGCGTTCGAGCGGCTGATGGGTCTCGTGCTCGTCGCGATCTCGGTCGAGATGCTGCTCGCCGGCATCAAGGCGTTCGTGCACCAGCTGCAGATGTAACGCGTTGGTGCGTACCGACGAAAAAATGCGGCGCTCCGGGTAACCGGAGCGCCGCTTTCCATTTATATAGCGGGCAGGGCGGCGATCAGACGTTCGCGGTCAGCGCACGGATCGTCGGCAGGTTGCGCCAGTAGCCCTTGGCGTCCATCCCGCAGCCGAACACGTAGCGGTCGGGCACCGAGAAGCCGCAGAAGTCGGGATGCAGCGGTTTCGCTTTCGTGAGCGTCTTCTCGCACAGCACCGCGGACATGAAGCGCTTCGCGCCCATGTCGAGGATGCGGTCGCGGATCGCGGCCATCGTCTCGCCTTCGTCGAGGATGTCGTCGAGCACGAGCACGATGCGGTCCTTCACCGATTCGCGCGGCGCGACGCGCCAGTGCATCTCCGGGCTGCCCTGCGTCGTGTTGCGGTAGCGGGTCAGGTGGATGTAGTCGAATTCCAGCGGGAAATCGAGATGCGGCAGCAGCATCCCGGTAAACACCGCGGCGCCGCCCATCACCGAGAGGACGAGCGGGAACGCGTCGCCGATCTCGGCGCGGATCGCTTCGGCCATCCGGGCGATCGACGCGTTGACGGCGTCCGCCGAGACGATCTCTTCGGAGTGTTCGAAAATGTGGAGGGCTTCTTCGCGGTTCATGAGTTCTGGCGGGCAGTCGGTATACAAATAAGAATGAAGCAGAACGGCTGGCGCGCGCTACGGCAAAAACCCGCGCGCCGGCCGACGGGCGGAATCAGCGCATGCCGGGCATCATGCCCTTCAAGCCGCGCATCATCTTCTGCATGTTGCCGCCCTTCAGCTTCTTCATCATCGTACGCATCTGGTCGTACTGGTTCAGCATCCGGTTGACTTCCTGCACCGGCACGCCCGCGCCGGCTGCAATGCGGCGCTTGCGCGTCGCCTTGATGATTTCGGGTTTGGCGCGCTCGGCGGGCGTCATCGAGCTGATGATGCCTTCCATCCGGCGGATCGACTTCTCGGCCTGGCCCATGTCGGCGCCGGCCGCCGCCTGCTGGAACTGCGCGGGCAGCTTGTCCATCAGCGACGACAGGCCGCCCATGTTCTTCATCTGCGAGATCTGCGCGCGGAAATCGTTCAGGTCGAAGTCGCCGCCTTTCTTGACCTTGTCGGCGAGCTTCTGCGCGGCCTGCACGTCGACGCCGCGCTGCGCTTCCTCGACGAGCGCGAGGATGTCGCCCATGCCGAGGATCCGGTTCGCCATCCGGTCCGGGTGGAACACCTCGAGGCCGTCGAGCTTCTCGGCGACGCCGACGAACTTGATCGGCTTGCCCGTGATGTGGCGCACCGACAGCGCGGCACCGCCGCGCGAATCGCCGTCGAGCTTGGTCAGCACGACGCCGGTGAGCGGCAGCGTGTCGTTGAACGCCTTCGCGGTGTTGACCGCGTCCTGGCCGAGCATCGCGTCGACGACGAACAGCGTTTCGGCCGGCTTGAGCGTGCCGTGCAGCGCGGCGATTTCCTGCATCATCGCCTCGTCGATACCGAGGCGGCCGGCCGTGTCGACGATCAGCACGTCATGGTAGTGGCGCTTCGCCCAGTCGACGGCCGCGAGTGCGATGTCGACGGGCTTCTGGTCCGGCGTCGACGGGAAGAAATCGGCGCCGACCTGTTCGCTCACCGTTTTCAGCTGCATGATGGCGGCCGGGCGATACACGTCGCACGACACCGTCAGCACCTTCTTCTTGTACTTCTCGCGCAAGAGTTTCGCGAGCTTGCCGGCGGTCGTGGTCTTGCCGGCGCCCTGCAGGCCGGCCATCAGGATCACGGCGGGCGGCGTGACCGCGAGGTTCAGCTCGGCGGCCTTGCCTTCGTAGTCGCCGCCGATCACGGCGGTCAGTTCCTTCTGGACCACGCCGACGAGCGCCTGGCCCGGCGACAGGCTGCTGATCACTTCCTCGCCGAGCGCCTTTTCCTTGACCTTGGCGATGAATTCGCGGACGACCGGCAGCGCGACGTCGGCTTCCAGCAGCGCGAGACGCACCTCGCGGAGCATCTCCTGGGTGTTCGCCTCGGTAAGCCGGGCCTCGCCGCGCAGCGTCTTGACGACGCGCGCCATCCGTTGAGTGAGATTGTCGAGCATGGGGAGCGATGGACAGTGGGGCCCGAAGGCGCAACGGAACCGTACAAAAGGGAGCCGTCGCGGGAAGGGGGCCTAGTGTAAACTTCGAACATGGATATTGTACTGTATGCCCTCACCGCATTCCTGTACGGCGGCCTCGCCGTCGCAGGCTGGCGCACGCACCGCCAGGGTGCGACGCCGCTCGTCGCGAGCGTGCCGGCCGTGCCGGTGCCGGCGTCCGCCGCGTCGGGAATGAGCGGCGCCGGCCGCGCGCTGCTGTTCGCGGCGCTCGTCGCGCACGGCGTGCTGCTGCACACGACGATCTTCCCGCACGACGCGATGGTCTTCGGCTTCGCGTTCGCGCTGTCCGCGATGTTCTGGCTCGGCGCCGGCATCTACTGGATCGAGAGCTTCTTCTTCCCGCTCGACAGCCTGCGCCTGCTCGTGCTGCCGCTCGCGTGCGGCGCGTCGCTGCTGCCGCTCGTGTTCGGTGGCGTGCGGGTGCTGCCTTATGCCGCAGCGCCGCTGTTCAAGATGCACTTCCTGATCGCGAACATCGCGTACGGCCTTTTCGCGATCGCCGCGCTGCATGCGGTCCTGATGCTGATGGTCGAGCGGCGCCTGCAGTCGCTGAGGAGCGGCGGGCGCGACGGCTCGACCGGCTGGATCGCGAGCTGGCTCGAAACGCTGCCGCCGCTGCTCACGCTCGAGAAGCTGCTGTTCCGTCTGATCGGCGCCGGCTTCGTGCTGCTGACGCTGACGCTCGCGTCGGGGATCCTGTTCAGCGAGCAGGTCGATGCACGCGCGCTGCGGCTCGATCACAAGACCGTGTTCGCGGTGCTGTCGTGGCTGATGTTCGGCGGCCTGCTGGTCGCGCACAAGACGTCGGGCTGGCGCGGGCGCGGCGCCGCGCGCTGGGTGCTCGTGTCGTTTGCCGCGCTGCTGCTCGCGTATGTCGGCAGCCGGTTCGTTTTCGAGGTGCTGCTGCACCGCTCCGTGGTTTGAACGCAGGTTTCCGATGCGACAGATTCTTCTCCTGATTCTTCTCTTCTTCGCTGGTTCGTGGCTCACGCGCAAGCTGCGCCAGGCCCAGGAGCACGCGCAGGCGCGCGCCGGCCGCGGTGGCGGCAACGACGGCGCACCGGGTCCTGGCGCCGGGGCGGCACGCCCGAACGGCGACGCGCGCTCGCTGCCCGAACCGATGGTGCGTTGCGCCGAGTGCGGCGTGCATACGCCGCAGGGCGACGCCGTCGCCGCGGGCGGCGAATACTTCTGCAGCACCGAGCACGCGCAGCGCCACGGCGCACACGCGAGCGGCCACGACGCCCGATGAGCGACGCAGCGCTGCTGTCGGTCGACGCGAACGGCTGGGTGCGCGAAGCGCGCCACGCGCCGTCGCCGAATTTCGAGGCGCGGCCCGCGGGCGCGGTGCCGACGCTCGTCGTCGTCCACAACATCAGCCTGCCGCCCGGCGAGTTCGGCGGCGATGCGATCGAGGCGCTGTTCCTGAATCGCCTCGATTGCGATACGCACCCCTATTACCAGCGTCACCTGCGCGACGTGCGCGTGTCCGCGCACTTCCTGATCCGCCGCGACGGCGAACTCGTGCAGTTCGTGTCGTGCGACGAGCGTGCATGGCATGCGGGCGCGTCCGAGTTCTTCGGCCGGCCGCGCTGCAACGACTTCTCGATCGGCATCGAACTCGAAGGTGCGGACGACGTGCCGTTCGACGCGGCGCAGTACGCGACGCTCGGGGTGCTCGCACGCACGCTCGCCGCGCGCTACCCGATCGATGCGGTGGCCGGGCATTCCGACGTCGCGCCGGGCCGCAAGACCGACCCGGGTCCGCACTTCGATTGGCAACGCTTCGCGAGCGATGCCGGGTTTTCCGCCGAATACTTTCCTTTCCGTCAGCACTGATCGCAGGGTTTTTGAGCGGGCGAAATTTTTTTTTCCGACCAATGCCTTGTCGCGTCTGCCCGTCCGGGCGGCCGGGTTGATGTCAATACCTCCGGCGAAAATTCTCCGTTTTGATGTCGCCGGAATGTCCACTATACTTGGTGCCAGTTGAGCGGTTCTGTACTAGATATAGTGTGTGTCGCAGGGGAAACCCGAGCGGCACCGGCCGGCGGGCAACGCCGGCGGCCAGGGTTCTCAGTGCGGCGCGCCAGGCCGGGCGGTCCGGGCGTCGCAATCAAGCGCAGCGAACTTCGACGGGGCAGCGTACACATGACGAAGCACACGACCGGATCGGTTGTCGCGCATCGACCGAACCGGCTTCCCCGACGCATCGCTCGCCTCTTACCGCTCGCGCATCCGATAGCGCAGCGTTCGTTTTAATCCGCGGTTCTCTCCGCACCATCCAACACCAGGAGCTTTGCACATGCAAACCACCGACAACGCGACGTCCCAGTACGAGAGCGCCTCGAGCCGTCCGCTCGGCGGGACCGAACAGGGCGCGCAGGCGCTCGCGCCGCAGGCCACGTTCGCCGACTACAAGGTGATCCGCCGCAACGGCAGCGTGGTGTCGTTCGAGCCTTCGAAGATCGCGATTGCGGTGACCAAGGCTTTCCTGGCCGTCAATGGCGGGCAGGGCGCGGCATCGGCACGCGTACGCGAACTCGTCGAGCAGCTCACGCACAACGTCGTGCGCGCGCTCGTGCGCAGCCGTCCGAACGGCGGTACGTTCCATATCGAAGACATCCAGGACCAGGTCGAACTCGCGCTGATGCGCGGCGGCGAGCACAACGTCGCGCGTGCGTACGTGCTGTATCGCGAGAAGCGTCACCTCGAGCGCCAGCATGCGGGCGAGGAAGCAGCGGCAGCGGGCGGCGAGTCGAGCACCGGCATCAACGTCGTCGACAACGGCGTCACGCGCCCGCTCGACCTGAACGCACTGCGCGCGCTGATCGTGTCGGCATGCGACGGTCTCGGCGCTGCGGTTAACCCTGACCCGATCGTCGCGGAAACGGTGAAGAACCTGTACGACGGCGTGCCGATGAGCCAGGTCTACGACTCGGCGATCCTCGCTGCGCGCACGATGATCGAAAAGGATCCGGCATACAGCCAGGTCACGGCCCGCATCCTGCTGCACACGATCCGTCGCGAGATCCTCGGCGAGGAAGTGGTCCAGGCCGAGATGTCGGCCCGCTACGCGGAATACTTCCCGCAGTTCCTGAAGCGCGGCGTCGACGCCGGCCTGCTCGACGACAAGCTGCTGCAGTTCGACCTGAAGCGTCTCGGCGAAGCGCTCGACGCGAACCGCGACCTGCAGTTCGGCTACCTCGGCCTGCAGACGCTGTACGACCGCTACTTCCTGCACGTCGACGGCAGCCGCATCGAAATGCCGCAGGCATTCTTCATGCGCGTCGCGATGGGCCTGTCGCTGAACGAGATCGACCGCGAAACGCGCGCGATCGAGTTCTACAACGTGCTGTCGAGCTTCGACTTCATGAGCTCGACGCCGACGCTGTTCAACTCGGGCACGCACCGCTCGCAGTTGTCGTCGTGCTACCTGACGACGGTCGCGGACGATCTCGACGGCATCTATGAAGCGCTGAAGGAAAACGCGCTGCTGTCGAAGTTCGCCGGCGGTCTCGGCAACGACTGGACCCGCGTGCGCGCACTCGGCTCGCATATCAAGGGCACGAACGGCAAGTCGCAAGGCGTGGTCCCGTTCCTGAAGGTCGTCAACGACACGGCCGTCGCGGTCAACCAGGGCGGCAAGCGCAAGGGCGCGGTCTGCGCGTACCTCGAATCGTGGCACCTCGACATCGAGGAGTTCCTCGAGCTGCGCAAGAACACCGGCGACGATCGCCGCCGTACGCACGACATGAACACGGCGAACTGGATTCCCGACCTGTTCATGAAGCGCGTGATGGAAGGCGCCGACTGGACGCTGTTCTCGCCGTCGACCTGCCCGGACCTGCACGACAAGTTCGGCGCCGATTTCGAGAAGGCTTACACGGCTTACGAAGAGAAGGTCGCGCGCGGCGAGATCAAGCTGTTCAAGAAGATTCCGGCGCAGCAGCTCTGGCGCAAGATGCTCGGCATGCTGTTCGAAACGGGCCACCCGTGGATCACGTTCAAGGATCCGTGCAACGTGCGCTCGCCGCAGCAGCACGTCGGCGTCGTCCACTCGTCGAACCTGTGCACGGAAATCACGCTGAACACGAGCGACACCGAAATCGCGGTGTGCAACCTGGGCTCCGTGAACCTCGTCGCCCACCTGGTGAAGCAGGCCGACGGCAGCTACGCGCTCGACCACGACAAGCTGAAGCGCACGATCAGCGTCGCGATGCGCATGCTCGACAACGTGATCGACATCAACTACTACGCGGTGCCGAAGGCGCGTAACTCGAACCTGAAGCACCGTCCGGTCGGCATGGGCATCATGGGCTTCCAGGACTGCCTGCACCTGCTGCGCACGCCGTACGCGTCGGAAGCGGCGGTCGAGTTCGCCGATCGTTCGATGGAAGCGGTCTGCTACTACGCGTACTACGCGTCGACCGAGCTGGCCGAGGAACGCGGCCGCTACTCGAGCTACCGCGGCTCGCTGTGGGATCGCGGCATCCTCCCGCAGGACACGCTGAAGCTGCTGACGGAAGCGCGCGGCGGCTACGTCGAGGTCGACACGTCCGAGTCGCTCGACTGGACGACGCTGCGTTCGCGGATCGCCGCGCACGGCATGCGCAACTCGAACTGCGTCGCGATCGCGCCGACGGCGACGATCTCGAACATCATCGGCGTGTCGGCATGCATCGAGCCGACCTTCCAGAACCTGTACGTGAAGTCGAACCTGTCGGGCGAATTCACGGTGGTCAACGAGTACCTCGTCCGCGACCTGAAGGAACGCGGCCTGTGGGACGAAGTGATGGTCGCCGACCTGAAGTACTTCGACGGCATGCTGTCGCGCATCGACCGTATCCCGGCCGACCTGCGCGCGATCTACGCGACCGCGTTCGAAGTCGACCCGACGTGGCTGGTCGAAGCGGCATCGCGTCGCCAGAAGTGGATCGACCAGGCGCAGTCGCTGAACATCTACATGGGCGGCGCGTCGGGCAAGAAGCTCGACGAGGTCTACAAGCTCGCGTGGCTGCGCGGTCTGAAGACGACCTACTACCTCCGCACGATGGCAGCGACGCACGTCGAGAAGTCGACGGTCGCACACGGCGCGCTGAACGCGGTGCCGACGAGCGGCGGCTCGAGCAGCGGCGGCGCGCAAGGCGCGGCAGGCGGCTTCGGTGCAGCGGGCGGCGCAGCGTCGTCGTCGGGCGCAGTCGACGCGGCACCGGCACTCGCGCCGGTTGAAGCGGACGGTCCGGTATGCACGATGCGCCCGGGCGATCCCGGCTTCGACGAGTGCGAAGCCTGCCAGTAACGCGGCGCGCATGACCTGAAGAAGGTTCGGGCGGCGCGCACGACAACCGATCGAGGTTGAAGTGTGCGCCGCTCTCAACTAAAAAAATGATAAGGAATCTGTAACGCGGCACTCGCGTTGCAGGCAGTGACAAGCGATCGAAACATCCCCGACGACGTCGCGTTTCGATCAGCGTTCGATGCGTCGAGCGCACCTCGCGATACACGTGCGACACACGTCGCGCGCTGCATGAACGACGATGCGTTGCTCAAAGTGTTGTATCGAGGTCGCAACGCGAATCGAAAAAAGGATTTTTCGTGAGCGAGCCCTTTTATCGCTCAGGAAAAGATGGTACAAACCGTTCTAAATTGATGGTGAGAATTTATGCTCAACTGGGATGACGAGAAGACTGCCGTAACCCCCGCGAGCGGAGCGCAGCAAAACGCGTTGCGCACCTCCGCAGGGATGGCTGTCGGAATGCAGGCTGCAACGCCTGCCGCCCATCAGGTCCGCGACATTTTCGAAGGCGATCTTGCGGTGCCGCCGCAAGCATCGGCTGTTCCCGCCGGCGGTTCGGAAGCGCGGGTCAACGTTGCAGACAAGCGCATCATCAACGGCCAGACTGACGTCAATCAGCTGGTGCCGTTCAAGTACAAGTGGGCGTGGGAAAAGTATCTGGCGGGTTGCGCGAACCACTGGATGCCGCAGGAAATCAACATGTCCCGCGACATCGCCCTGTGGAAGGATCCGAACGGTCTGACCGAGGACGAGCGCCGCATCGTCAAGCGCAACCTCGGCTTCTTCGTGACGGCCGATTCGCTCGCCGCGAACAACATCGTGCTCGGCACGTACCGCCACATCACGGCGCCCGAGTGCCGGCAGTTCCTGCTGCGCCAGGCGTTCGAAGAGGCGATCCACACGCACGCGTACCAATACATCGTCGAATCGCTCGGTCTCGACGAAGGCGAGATCTTCAACGCGTACCACGAGGTCACGTCGATCCGCGCGAAGGACGAATTCCTGATCCCGTTCATCCACACGCTGACGGACCCGGCCTTTAAGACCGGCACGCTCGAAGCGGATCAGAAGCTGCTGAAGTCGCTGATCGTGTTCGCCTGCATCATGGAAGGCCTGTTCTTCTATGTCGGCTTCACGCAGATTCTCGCGCTCGGCCGCCAGAACAAGATGACGGGTGCTGCAGAGCAATATCAGTACATCCTGCGCGACGAGTCGATGCACTGCAATTTCGGCATCGACCTGATCAACCAGATCAAGCTCGAGAACCCGCATCTCTGGACCGCGGAATTCCGCGCCGAGATCCGCGAGCTGTTCAAGCAGGCTGTCGAACTCGAATACCGCTACGCCGAGGACACGATGCCGCGCGGCGTGCTGGGTCTGAACGCGTCGATGTTCAAGAGCTATCTGCGCTTCATCAGCAACCGCCGTTGCCAGCAGATCGGCCTCGACCCGCTGTTCCCGAACGAGGAAAACCCGTTCCCGTGGATGAGCGAGATGATCGACCTGAAGAAGGAACGCAACTTCTTCGAGACGCGTGTGATCGAGTATCAGACGGGCGGCGCGCTGTCCTGGGAATAACCCGCAGCAGCGAACCCGTCACATGATGTGAGCAGCCGGCGGCCTCTCGGCCCCGGCCCAAGGTTTAGGAGCAAGAACGCCTGATGCAAAGCATGCCCGGTGCCTTAACGGCCCAACGACATGATCGGCACTTTGCGAACCCTTCAGTGGGATGGGCAAACTTCCCTCCGGAAAAAGCGGACGGCCGTGTGGCGGTCCGCTTGATCAAGCGATTAGGGGTGGCGGCGCGAGGCGCGCCGGCTACCGACTTGATTTGGCGCGCGAGGCCATGGGGTCACGCGCGCCATACCGTATTCATTAGCGTAAGCGCGTGGTATCCGCGTACGCCGATGAATAGCCCGCTTCGAAGCGCACGTCCTGAACAGCGTCCGCGGGAAGCGGGTTTTGACGAAGGGTGTAGTTTGAACTGACTCTCATCTGAACCTGAAGGAGAACAACATGGCTACTGCCAAGAAGAAACCGGCTGCTAAGAAGGTTGCTGCCAAGAAGACCGTTGCGAAGAAGGCTGCTGCTCCGGCGAAGAAGGCCGCTGCGGTGAAGAAGGTTGCTGCGAAGAAGGTCGCGGTGAAGAAGGTTGCCGCGAAGAAGGCAGCACCGGCGAAGAAGGCTGCTGCGAAGAAGGTCGCGGCAAAGAAGGTCGCAACGAAGAAGGTTGCTGCGAAGAAAGTCGCGGTGAAGAAGGTTGCCGCGAAGAAGGCAGCACCGGCGAAGAAGGCCGCTGCGAAGAAGGTTGCAGCCAAGAAAGTCGCGGTGAAGAAGGTTGCTGCGAAGAAGGCAGCACCGGCGAAGAAGGCCGCTGCCAAGAAGGCCGCGCCGGCGAAGAAGGCTGCCGCCAAGAAGGCTGCGCCTGCGAAGAAGGCTGCTGCGAAGAAGGCTGCGCCTGCCAAGAAGGCTGCCCCTGCGAAGAAGGCTGCCGCTGCACCGAAGGCTGCTGCTGCACCGAAGGCTGCCGCTGTTCCGAAGGCTGCCGCACCGGCGAAGAAGGCCGCTGCTCCGAAGAAGGCTGCTGCTCCGAAGAAGGCCGTCGTGAAGAAGGCTGCACCGGCAACCACCGCGTCGACCGCATCGGTCGCGCCGGCATCGGGCGTGAAGACCGCGCTCAACCCGGCAGCGGCATGGCCGTTCCCGACCGGCAGCCGTCCGTAATCGCGGCTGACCAGCACTACCCGGACACTCACGCGGTGTCCGCGGGTTGAGTAGCGCTACTCAATCGATCCCGCCATCTGGCTCAGGTGGCGGGATTTTTTTCGTCCCTCTGCATCGATGGGCCGGCCGGCTGCCGGGCACGGACGAAAAAAAACGCATGTGCAGCTTCGCACATGCGTTCGACCGCGGCTTGCGCCGCGTGCTGAGGATGCTCGTTAGTGCGTGACGCGCGTGACGCCGCCGCTCGACAGCAGTCGCACCCGTTCGCCGGCGCGGAACACTTCGCCGCTCGCCGCCTGCGTGATCGAGCGCAGGTCGCCGTTGTCGAGGCGCACGGTGATTTCGACACCGTTCGCCGTGCTGAGGTTTTCGCCGACCGCGTTGCCTGCGACCGCGCCGACGAGACCGCCCGCGATGGCCGTCAGGATCGATCCCTTGCCGCCGCCGATCGCGCTGCCCGCGACTGCGCCGAGCGCGCCGCCGCCGAGCGTGCCGATCGCGCTGCCGCCGCCATCGGACTGGATGCGCACCGCACGGACGCTTTCGACGGTGCCCATGCGCACGGTTTGCTCGCGCTGCGCCTGGCCGACGCTATAGACATCTGCCGAGCCCGGCGCCGTGAAGCAGCCGGCGAGCGTCAGCGTGGCCGTCAGCATGGCAGCGAGCGTGAGGGTTTTCTTGGTCAACATCTTTGCTCTCCCACAATATTCATTTGAGACTGTACCCGAAGGCAGCCTCGAAGCGCGCGTCGATTTCGGCGCGCGTCAGTGCGTAAGTTTGAGGCCCCTGGTGGGCGATCTTGATCGAGCCCATCAGGCTCGCGAGGCGGCCCGTGGTTGCCCAGTCGAGGCCATTCTCGATGCCGTACAGCAGGCCGCCCCGGAAGGCGTCGCCGCAGCCGGTCGGATCGACGACACGCTCGGCTTGCACGACCGGAATCTGTTCTTCGCCGTTTTTGTGAAGAATGGTGGCGCCGCGCTCGCCGCGCGTGATGATCAACGCCTGAACCCGGCTGGCGATTTCCTGTTCGGACCAGCCCGTCTTGTCGCTGACGAGCTTGCCCTCGTAGTCGTTGACCGCAACGAAGGTGGCGAGTTCAATGATGCGGCGCAGCGTCGCACCGTCGAACAGCGGCAGGCCCTGGCCCGGATCGAAGATGAACGGGATGCCGGCCTTCGCGAATTGCTCGGCGTGCTGGACCATCCCGTCGAAGCCGTCCGGCGCGACGATGCCGAGCTTCACGCCCGACACTTCGTCCGCGCGGTTCAGGTGCGACTGCATCATCGCGCCCGGGTGGAATGCGGTGATCTGGTTGTTCTCGAGATCGGTCGTGATCATCGCCTGCGCGGTGTGCGTTTCGGGCACCACGCGTATGCTGGCCTTCGACAGGCCGAGGCTGTCGAGACGCTCGAGATAGCGATCGGCGTCGTTCGCGCCGACCGTCGCCATGATACGCGCGTCGCCGCCGAGCATGTGCAGCGCGTAGGCGATGTTCCCCGCGCAACCGCCGAATTCGCGACGCATCGTCGGCACGAGGAAGCTCACGTTCAGAAGGTGAACCTGGTCGGGCAGGATGTGCTCGCGAAACCGGCCTTCGAAGGTCATGATGTTGTCGTAGGCGAGCGAGCCGCAAATCAGCGTAGTCAAGGCGTGCGTTCCTGTAGAGAGCAAAGGGAGGCGGCTGCCCGGCCGGCGCGCGCAGGCCGTCGGGCCTCGCGCGGCAGGGACGGGCGGCTGCGGGTTACTTCAGTGCGGCGAGCGCTGCGTCGTAGTTCGGCTCGTCCTTGATCTCGCCGACGAGTTCCGCGTGGAGCACCTTGTCCTGCGCGTCGAGCACGACGACCGCGCGGGCCGTCAGGCCGTTCAGCGGGCCGCTCGTCACGTCGACGCCGTATGCGTTCGCGAACGCGCGGCCGCCGCGGAACGTCGAAGCCGTCACGACGTTCGCGAGGCCTTCGGTCGTGCAGAAGCGCGTGGCGGCGAACGGCAGGTCGCCGGACACGACCACCACGACCGTGTTGTCGAGCGACGACGCGGCTTCGTTGAACTTGCGGGTAGACGTCGCGCAGGTGGGCGTATCGAGGCTCGGGACGATGTTCAGCACCTTGCGCTTGCCGGCGAAGCTGGCGAGCGACAGGTCGGCGAGGTCCTTGCCGACCAGCTTGAAGTCGGGGGCTTGCGAGCCGACGGCCGGGAACGTGCCGGCGAGATCGATCGGGTTGCCACCCAGCGTAACTTTGCTCATGTTCGTGCTCCGAAATAGCGCGCCGCAGCGGCGCGCGGGTTGAGACGGCGCGCATGCGCGCGCCGCGGGGCGTCACGGATAGAAGATCTGGACGCGGAAATTCGAGGCGGGCGCGCCGTTCGTGTCGAGACGGACGACCATCGTCTGCGTCGTGCCGGGCGGCAGCCCGGCGTCGATCGGCATGCCCGGGCGCACGTAGTCGCGCGGCGCGAGCACGCGGCGCACGGTCACGTGATTCGTGTCGTCGAGCAGCGTCAGCTCGAGCGACGGGTAGGCGAGCGCGACGCGGTAGCGGTTCGTCAGCGGCACCTTCAACTCCAGCACGCGCGGGCCGTCGATCTGGCGCAGGTCGGCCGCGTCGAGCCGCAGGCCGTCGATCGCGCGCGGCGGCGTCACCTTGCAGCCGAGCGGCGCGCACGCCTGCCGGAACCAGCCCTGCGTGACGGGCCAGTAGATCATCACGGGTTCGCGCTGCCACCACGCGAGCTGCGCGACGAGCAGCACCGCGAGCACGGCCGCGACGAGGCCGCCGAAAAAGCCGCCGAGCGTTCCACGTCGCTGCTGCGCGCGCGGCTCGCGCGTCACGGCGAAGGGCGGGCGGTCGTCGTCGGACAGTGCGGCGGGGAAGGGGACGGCCGGCTGGGCGACCGGCTCGGCGGCCGGTTGTACGTCCGGTTCGGCACCGGGTTCGCTGGCGGCTGCGGCCGGTGCGGCGGCACGTTCGGCGTGGGTGTCGGGTTCGGATTTCGGTTCGAGTCCGGGCTCGGCTTGTACCGGCCTGAACGCGAAGCGCGGTTCGCGTGGCGCGTGCTCGTCGTCGGGCACGGCGAAGCGCGCGTTGCCGACCGGTTCGACGGGCGCTGCTGCGGCGGGTTCGATCGACGGCGTGGGCGCGACGAAGCGCGGTTCACGCAGGTCGGGTTCGGTGAGCGGCGTGAGCGGCGTGAGCGGTTCGTCGGTTTCGGGCGGCACTGCATCCGGTCCGGCCGATCGCGCGGCGACGGCGTGCAACTCGGCCGGCTGCGATGCGATCGGCGCCGGCGTGCCGGACAGGTGAACCACACCGGATTCCGTCGACGGCAGCGCAAGCGGGATCAGCGGCTCGGCGCGCACGGTCTCGACACTGTGCTGCAGGGACGGGTCGACGCCGCCATCGAGCCACGGCGCCCACATGTCCCAGCCTTCCGGCTGGTAATCGGAACCCGCTGCCGGTTCGACCGGTGCGTCGGAGGTGAAGAGCCGCGCGGGCGGGGCGTCGTGTTGCGGGTTGGCGGCGGCCGGCTCGACCGGCGCCGCTTCGGTCAGCGCGGATTCCGGCGGTGCCGGATCGGGTACGAGCGACTGCGATGCGTTGAAGACCTGCTGACAGTGTCCGCAACGCACGAGCCCGTCATGCAGCGCGAGCTGTTCCTGCTGCAGCCGGAAGACGGTTTCGCAATGAGGGCAGCGCGTCGCAAGAAGCATGTCGAGCCGGGCGGCCTGCTGGCCAGAGTGAAGGACAGCGCTATTCTAATGGCTTTCCCGCCGCGTTCCGGCGAGGCATACCCAACCTTCGTGTTCGCGCCAGACCGAGATGTCGACGTAGCGCGCATAGACGGCCGCGACTTCGTCCGCCTGGCGCGCGAGCACGCCCGACAGCGCGATGCGCCCGCCCGGTTTCACCTTCGATGCGAGCATCGATGCCATCAGTTTCAGCGGGTTCGACAGGATGTTGGCGACGACGATGTCGAATTCGCCGGCCGGGCACGCATCGGGCAGCCCGTACGTGACTTCCGCATGGTTGCGTTCGCTGTTCTGGCGCGCCGATTCGACCGCCTGCGGATCGATGTCGATGCCGACCACGGGGTTCGCCCCGCATTTCCGCGCGAGGATCGCGAGAATGCCAGAGCCGCAGCCGTAGTCGAGCACCGACTGGCCGGGCTTCACCGACTGTTCGAGCCATTCCATGCACAGGCGGGTGGTCGGGTGGCTGCCGGTGCCGAACGCGAGACCGGGGTCGAGTTCGAGGATCAGCGCGTCGGGGTCCGGCGCGTCGTGCCACGACGGCACGACCCAGATCCGCTCGCCGATCGGAATCGGCTCGAACTGCGACTGCGTGAGCCGCACCCAGTCCTGTTCCTCGACTTCGCGCACGTCGAACTTCGGCGTCTCGGCGACGCCGATCTCGTTCGCGGCCGCCGCGAGCAGCACGGCCGGGTCGTGATCGGGCGACAGCAGCGCGATCACGCGCGAGTGCTGCCACGCGGTGCGTTCGGGAACGAGGCCGGGCTCGCCGAAGAGCGGCTGTTCGTCGGGCGTGTCGGCGTCGGCGTCCTCGACGGACACCGACAGCGCGCCGAGGTCGAGCAGCGCGTCGGACAGCGCCTCCGCATGCTCACGGGCCAGTTCGACGACGAGTTCGCGATAGCTCATGCTTACGCTTCTTCCGGTGCGACCTGCTGCTTCTGGGCGAGCCGGTGTTCGAGATAGTGGATGCTGGTGCCGCCTTCGACGAACTTCGAGTCGATCATCAGCTCGCGGTGCAGCGGGATGTTGGTCTGGATGCCTTCGACGACCATTTCCGACAGCGCTATGCGCATCCGGCGGATCGCCTGGTCGCGCGTCGCGCCGTAGGTGATCAGCTTGCCGATCATCGAATCATAGTTCGGCGGCACGAAATAGCCATTGTACGCATGCGAGTCGACGCGCACGCCGGGGCCGCCCGGCGTATGCCACGACGTGATCCGGCCCGGCGACGGCGTGAACTTGAACGGATCTTCCGCGTTGATCCGGCATTCGATCGCATGTCCGCGGAACTCGATGTCGCGCTGGCGCAGCGCGAGCTTCTCGCCCGCTGCGATGCGGATCTGTTCCTGCACGATGTCGACGCCCGTGATCATCTCCGACACCGGGTGCTCGACCTGCACGCGCGTGTTCATCTCGATGAAGTAGAACTCGTTGTTCTCGTACAGGAATTCGAACGTGCCCGCGCCGAGATAGCCCATCTTCTTGCACGCGTCCGCGCAGCGGTCGCCGATGCGCTCGATCAGGCGGCGCGGAATGCCGGGCGCCGGCGCTTCCTCGATCACCTTCTGGTGACGGCGCTGCATCGAGCAGTCGCGCTCGCCGAGCCAGATCGCGTTCTTGTGCGCGTCCGACAGCACCTGGATTTCGATGTGGCGCGGGTTCTCGAGGAACTTCTCCATGTACACCTGCGGGTTGCCGAACGCACGGCCGGCTTCCTCGCGGGTCATGTTGACCGCGTTCACGAGCGCGGCCTCGGTGTGCACGACGCGCATCCCGCGCCCGCCGCCGCCGCCCGCTGCCTTGATGATGACCGGATAGCCGATCGCGCGCGCAATCTTCACGATCTCCTTCGGATCGTCCGGCAACGCGCCTTCCGAGCCCGGCACGCACGGCACGCCGGTCTTGATCATCGTCTGCTTCGCGGTGACCTTGTCGCCCATCATCCGGATCGTTTCCGGGCGCGGGCCGATGAACGTGAAGCCCGACTGCTCGACGCGTTCGGCGAAATCGGCGTTCTCGGACAGGAAGCCGTAGCCGGGGTGGATCGCCTCGGCATCGGTGACTTCCGCGGCGCTGATCAGCGCCGGCATGTTCAGGTAGCTCAGGTTCGACGGGGCCGGGCCGATACAGACGGCTTCGTCCGCGAGGCGCACGTA
This sequence comes from Burkholderia sp. Bp9015, assembly GCF_003853505.1. Classification (NCBI taxonomy): domain Bacteria; kingdom Pseudomonadati; phylum Pseudomonadota; class Betaproteobacteria; order Burkholderiales; family Burkholderiaceae; genus Burkholderia; species Burkholderia sp. Bp9015. Next base: position 67,086 of record NZ_QTPZ01000022.1, on the reverse strand, counting down.
CTTGGCTTCCTTGTCGGCTTCCGAGTAGACGACCACCGTCTTGACGCCGAGCTCGCGGCACGCGCGCTGGATGCGCAGCGCGATTTCACCGCGGTTGGCAATGAGGATTTTTTCAAACATAGCGAGTATTCGTCTCTTCGAGGGGCGCGCGAACGGCGCCTGGCGAGCATCGGCGGCGCGCGGCCGGACGGGCCGCGCGGCGGACTTAGCCGATCACGAAAAGCGGCTGGCCGTATTCGACGGCCTGGCCGTTCTCGACGAGGATTTCCTTGATCACGCCGGCCTTGTCCGACTCGATCTCGTTGAGCAGCTTCATCGCTTCGATGATGCAGATCGTCTGGCCTTCCTTGACCGTGTCGCCCACCTGGACGAACGGGTCCGCGCCCGGCGACGGCGCGCGATAGAACGTGCCGACCATCGGCGACGTCACGACGTGGCCTTGCGGGGCGGCCGGTGCGGCGGCGGCGCCTGCTGCCGGCGCGGCAGCGCCTTCGGTCGGCAGCGCGACCGACGGAGCGGGCGCGCTGACTTGCGGGGCATACCCAGCCGTCGGCTGCACGTAGACCGGCGGCGCGTTCTTGACGATACGCACCTTGCCTTCGCCTTCCGTGACTTCCAGCTCGGAGATGCCGGATTCGGAAACGAGGTCGATCAGAGTTTTCAGCTTACGAAGATCCATCGGGAATTCCCCTTTCAATACGTGAAAGCGCCGGTGGGACCGGCGCTGAATCTAGATCGCGAAATCAGCCGCGCGACGCGCCTTGCAGCTTGTCCAGCGCGTACTCGAGCGCGTACAGATAACCTTTCCAGCCGAGCCCGCAGATCACGCCTTCGGCCTGGTCGGAAAAGTAGGAGTGATGCCTGAACGCTTCGCGGCGGTGCACGTTCGACAGATGAACCTCGACGAACGGGATGCCGACGCCGGCGATCGCGTCCCGGATCGCGACGCTCGTGTGCGTATACGCGGCGGGATTGATCAGGATGAAATCGGTCTGTTCCTCCCGCGCGGCCTGAATGCGGTCGACGAGCGCGCCTTCATGGTTGCTCTGGAACGACGACAGTTCGGCGCCGGCTTCCTGGGCTCGCGCGGCAAGCGCCTGATCGATCTGCGCAAGCGTGACGCGGCCGTACACCTCCGGTTCCCGGGTGCCGAGAAGGTTCAGGTTGGGGCCGTGCAGCACCAGCAATCGTGTCATGGTCGCTTCTATTTCTGCGGAATTGCGCGAACTTTAGCGCTATTTAGAGAAATTTGTCTAGTTTTGCCGAACGGCCGGGCGCGCCGGACCTGCAAGAATTACCGGTGCGGCTGCAAAGTATCAGCGAATTCACGTGAAATTGCGGCGATCGACGTACAAATCGCTGCCAACGTGCGGGCCGCCGTTCAGGGCGATCACAACGCGTCGAGGGTCTTTTTCAGCTCGGCCGGTTGGATTTGTCCTAATTTTGTCTCGCGAATCTTGCCGGTTTCGTCGATGACGACCGTAAACGGCAGCGCGCCGGCGGTATTTCCGAAATTACGGGCCAGATCGGCGCCCGCATAACCGCTGACGAAAACCGGATAGTCGACCTTCACCTTCTGCAGAAAGTTCTTCACGTTCTGGTCGGAATCGACGCCGATCCCGATGAAGCGGATGCCTTTCTGCTTGTATTGGTGCGACAGCGCGACGAGCTCCGGCATCTCCTCGACGCACGGGCCGCACCACGACGCCCAGAAATTGACCACGACTTTCTGGCCCTTGAAGGAAGCGAGCGACGCCGGCTTGCCGTCGACGCCGGTCAGCGACGCGGCCCACAGCTGGTCGACCGGGCTGCCCTGCGCAGCGGGCGCGGCGACGGCGACGCCGTCATCGGCGCTGCCGCCGCGGAACCAGTGGCCGGCGGCGAGCCCGCCGGCGACGGCGGCGGCAGCGACCACCGCGAGCGGCAACATGCGTTTCATCATCATCGTTGAATCATTCCGGTTCGGAAGGGGCGTTGCTGGCTTCGACGAGCGCACGCAATGCGGCGGCGTCCGCGCGGGCGACCCGGCCGCGCGCGTCGGCCTTGACCGCGCCGCGCAGGTCGTCGCTCGCGTAGAGCGCGACGTGAATGCCGATCGCGTCCACGTCGCGCCGCGGGCGCCACAGGAAGCTGAGCGTCTCGACGTCGGCGCGACCGGCGAAATGCCGCGTCTCGGACACGTCGTACTGAACGTTCTGGTTCAGCAGGTAGATCGCGACGTCCTTCGGGTTGTCGGTGAATATCTGCAAATGGATGTCCGAATGCGCGTTCGCGGTGCCGTTCAGCACCGCGCCCGTCACGTACGGATTGAACTCGGCGAGCCGGCGCATCCAGTCGAGCGCGATCTCGCGCAGGCGGCGCAGTTCGTCCGGCTGCGTGTCGCTCTGGAACAGGGCGAGGTACTCGCGCAGTTCTTCCTCGATCAGGTCGTTATCCGGCAGCCATTCGCCGGCAACGCGCGTATCGCCGAACAGCTGGCGCGCGGCCTTGCGCTTCGCGCTGGCGTAATCGAGGCCGTCCTCCGCGATCAGGCGGGCGGCGGACTGGGCGATTTCCTCGCGGGCGCGCCGCGGGTCGACAAGAGGTTTGCGAGACATGATCCGGCAATCATACTCGATCGCGCGGCGGCCGAACGCGGTGCGGCCGCGCGTCGTCCGCCGTTCCGCGCGGCATCCGGATCCGTCGTTCGGGCCGCCGGGCACGGCGGGCCGTCAGTTACAATGACGGTCTTTGTGTCGCGGCGAAAGTCGTTGGCCGGGCGGCCTGTCCGGCGTGCCGCAGACCATCTTTCCGAATCGACGGCGCCCGGCGGCGCGAAAGCATTCATCTATGCACATCCACATTCTTGGCATCTGCGGCACCTTCATGGGCGGTCTCGCCGTGCTCGCGCGCGAGGCCGGCCACACGGTGACGGGTTGCGACGCGGGCGTCTATCCGCCGATGAGCACGCAGCTCGAGGCGCAGGGCATCACGCTGATCGAGGGCTACGGCGCCGAGCAGATCGACCTGAAGCCAGACCTGTTCGTGATCGGCAACGTCGTCACGCGCGGCAACCCGCTGATGGAGGCGATCCTCGATCGCGGCCTGCCTTATGTATCCGGCCCACAATGGCTCGGCGAACACGTGCTGGCAGGCAAGTGGGTGCTGGCGGTCGCGGGCACGCACGGCAAGACGACCACGTCGTCGATGCTCGCGTGGCTGCTGGAAGATGCCGGCCTGAACCCGGGCTTCCTGATCGGCGGCGTGCCGCTGAACTTCGGCGTGTCGGCGCGGCTGACCGATTCGAGTTTCTTCGTGATCGAGGCCGACGAATACGACACGGCGTTCTTCGACAAGCGCTCGAAGTTCGTCCATTACCGGCCGCGCACCGCGGTGCTCAACAATCTCGAATTCGATCACGCCGACATCTTCCCGGATCTCGCCGCGATCGAAACGCAATTCCATCATCTCGTGCGCACCGTGCCGGGCGTCGGCCGGATCGTGACCAACGGCCGCTCGGACGCGCTCGAGCGCGTGCTCGCGCGCGGCTGCTGGAGCGAGGTCGAGCGCTTCGGCGTCGATGGCGGCTGGCAGGCACTGCCGGCCGAGGACGGCGTACCGGTCGACGAGCGCTTCGCGGTGTATTCGCAGGCCGAGCGTGTCGGTGAGGTCGCGTGGCAGGTGCAGGGCGACCACAACCGGATGAACGCGCTCGCGGCGATCGCCGCCGCCCGCCACGTCGGCGTGCCGCCCGCGCAGGCCGCCGAATCGCTCGCATCGTTTCGCAACGTGAAGCGGCGCATGGAAGTGCGCGGCAGCGTGGATGGGGTAACCGTCTACGACGACTTCGCGCACCATCCGACCGCGATCGAAACCACGATCGCCGGCCTTCGTGCACGCATCGGCCGCCAAAACTCCCGTATTCTCGCCGTGCTCGAGCCGCGTTCGAACACGATGAAGCTCGGCGTGATGAAGGCGCAACTGCCGGCCAGTCTCGCCGACGCCGACCTGGTGTTCGGCTACGGCGCACCGACCGGGCGCGACGCGCTCGGCTGGAACCTCGGCGACGCGCTCGCGCCGCTCGGCGACAAGGCCCGCGCGTTCGACGATCTCCATCTCTTGGTGAAGTCGGTCGTCGAGGCCGCGCGTCCGGGCGACCACGTGCTCGTGATGAGCAACGGCGGCTTCGGCGGCGTGCACCAGAAGCTGCTCGACGCGCTCGGGAGCCGCGCGTGATCCTGTACCTGCACGGGTTCCGGTCGTCGCCGGAGTCGCAGAAGTCGCGGCTCCTCGCCGCGCGCATGGCCGAGCTCGGCCGCACGCCCGAATGGCGCTGCCCGTCGCTGTCGGTGTCGCCGCTCGAGGCGATCGCCGTCGCGGAAGCCGCGGTGGCCGGGGTGCGCGACGTGACGGTGATCGGCAGCTCGCTCGGCGGCTACTACGCGACCTGGCTCGCCGAAAAGCACGGCTGGAAGGCGGTGCTGCTGAATCCGGCGATCGTGCCGCAGCGCGACCTCGAGCAGCATCTGGGCGAACAGCCGCTGTGGCACGGCGGCGGCTCGATCGTCGTCGAACGCCATCACCTGCAGGAGCTCGACGCGCTGCGCGTGCCGGCGATTTCGCGGCCCGAACGCTACTATCTGTTCGCGGCGACGGGCGACGAAGTGCTGGACTACCGCGAGATGCTCGCCCACTACCCGGGCGCGAAAACGCGCGTGATCGAAGGCAGCGACCACGGAATCAGCGAATTTGCCGACTATGTCGACGACGTTCTCGCTTTTTGCGACGACCGAACGTCATGAACCCGGCGTCATGCCGATCGAATTCCCATCATCATGCGGCGCCGCCGATGCGGCGCCCGGCAGTCTGAACGAGAGTACTGAGTGAACGTTTTCTTCGAGGAATCGGGCAGTTTCAAGGCGGGCAGCGTGCTGTCGCGCCAGGGCGACGCGTTTCAAGTCGAGTTGCCCGGCGGGCGGCGGGCGAAGGTGCGCGCGAAAGACGTGCTGATCGAATTCGAGAAGCCGGCCGCGAGCGAGCTGATGCAGGAAGCCGACACGGCCGCGCAGCAGATCGACCTGGATTTCCTGTGGGAATGCGCGCCGGCCGACGAATTCGCGTATACGGCGCTGGCCGCGGAATACTTCGGCGCGACCTACGGCCCGGTCGAGCGCGCGGCGCTGGTGCTGCGGCTGCACGGCTCGCCCGTCTACTTCCGCCGCAAGGGGCGCGGCCAGTATCAGCGCGCGCCGGAAGAGCAGCTCAAGATGGCGCTCGCGTCGCTCGAGCGCAAGCGCCAGCAGGCGCTCGTCCAGGCGCAGTACGAAGAGGAGCTGAAGGCCGGCAAGCTGCCGGAAGCGTTCGCGGGCAAGGTGCTCGGGCTGCTCACGCGGCCGGACAAGAATGCGATCGAATACAAGGCGATGGAAGCGGCGGCCGGCGCGCGCGGCGTGTCGCCGGCGCGGCTGATGCTCGACTGCGGCGGCATCGCGTCGCCGCGTGCGCTGCACGAGGCGCGCTTCCTCGCGGAATTCTTCCCGCACGGCACGGGCTTCCCGGCCGTCACGGTCGGCCCGCTGCCGGACGACCTGCCGCGCGCGGACGTCGAGGCGTTCTCGATCGACGACATCACGACGACCGAAATCGACGACGCGTTCTCGGTCGAGCACCTGTCCGACGGTCGCGTGCGGATCGGCGTGCACATCGCGGCGCCGGCGCTCGGCATCGTGCGCGGCGACGCAGTCGACGCGATCGCGCGCGCGCGCCTGTCGACCGTCTACATGCCGGGCGACAAGATCACGATGCTGCCGGACGACGTGGTCGACGTGTTCACGCTGAAGGAAGGCGACTACCGCCCGGCGCTGTCGCTGTACATCATCGTCAACCGCGAGACGCAGGAGATCGTCGCGAACGAGACGCGCGCCGAACTGGTGTTCGTGAAGAACAACCTGCGCCACAACACGCTCGACGAGCTCGTCAACGAAGAGACGCTCGCCGCCGGCACCGGCGACTATCCGCACAAGGACGACATCGCCGTGCTGTGGCCGCTCGCGCAGGCGCTGTTCGAGAAGCGCCAGGTCGCGCGCGCGGGCTACGGCCTGAAGCGCGAAGTGCAGCGCAACACCGACTACAACTTCTACGTCGAAGGCGAGCACGTGACGATCACGCCGCGCCGCCGCGGCTCGCCGCTCGACCTGATCGTGTCGGAGCTCGCGATCCTCGCGAACTCGACGTGGGGCGCGTTCCTGCACGATCACACGGTGCCCGGCATCTATCGCTCGCAGCGCGGCTTCGGCGCGCCGGGCCCGAAGCGCACGCGGATGCAGACGACGGCCGCGCCGCACGAAGGCCTCGGTGTCGCGCAATACGCGTGGAGCACGTCGCCGCTGCGCCGTTACGTCGACCTCGTGAACCAGTGGCAACTGCTGGCATGCGTGCAGCACGGCGTCACCGCGAAGCTCGCCGCGCCGTTCAAGCCGAAGGACGCCGACCTGTACGCGGTCGTGCAGGGCTTCGACGACACCTATACCGCGTACGCCGACTACCAGCGCCGGATGGAGTACTTCTGGTGCCTGCGCTGGCTCGCGCAGGAGCAGAAGAAGCAGGTCGTCGCGAGCGTCGTGAAGGGCGACCTGGTGCGCCTCGAGGAAATTCCGCTGCTGCTGCACGTGCCGGGGCTCGGCGTGCATGCGCGCGGCACGCGCGTGCTGCTCGACGTGATGTCGCTCGACGAGCTGACGATCGAGGCGTCGGTGCGGCTGCTTAACGTGCTCGACGCGCCGACCGTGACGAGCGGCGACGCGTCCGACGACGAAGACGAGAACGAAGGCGGCGACGACACGCTGGTCGATGCGCAGGACGCGTCGGCGCAAGCCGAGGCTGAAGCACTGGCCGAAGCGGACGGCGCGACGGCCGCGGGCGACGAGGCCGCGACCGCCAACGGCCAAGATAGCGAAGAGGGGCGCGCATCGTGAACGCAGCCGCGTCGACGAGCGGCGCCGACCGCTATGTGGTGTTCGGCAACCCGGTGGCGCACAGCAAGTCGCCGTTCATCCACGCGCAGTTCGCCGCGCAGACGGGCGAGGCGATCGTCTACGAGCACCGGCTCGCGCCGGTCGACGGCTTCGAGGCCGCCGTGCGCGCGTTCATCGCCGAAGGCGGACGCGGTGCGAACGTGACGGTGCCGTTCAAGCTCGACGCGCACGCGCTCGCCGACACGCTGTCGCCGCGCGCGGCGGCGGCGGGCGCGGTGAACACGCTGCGCATCGATGCCGACGGCGGCATCTACGGCGACAACACGGACGGCGTCGGCCTCGTGCGCGACATCGAATCGAATCTCGGCGTGTCGCTCGCGGGCGCGCGCATCCTGCTGCTCGGCGCGGGCGGCGCGGCGCGTGGCGTCGTGCTGCCGATGCTCGAGCGCGCGCCGCTGTCGATCACGATCGTGAACCGCACCGCGAGCAAGGCCGAGGCGCTCGTCGGCCAGTTCACGCAGGCCGCGCACGATGCGGGCTGCGTACTGTCGGGCGGCGGCCCGGACGCCGTGCGTGCCGAGCCGTACGACGTGATCGTCAACGCGACGGCAGGCAGCCTCGATGCGGCGCTGCCGGCGTGCGACGCGGCCGCGTTCGGCGCGGGCACGCTCGCGTACGACATGATGTACGGCGCGCAGCCGACGGTGTTCATGCAGCATGCGGCGTCGCTCGGCGCGCGCACGGCCGACGGGCTCGGGATGCTGGTCGAGCAGGCGGCCGAATCGTTCTTCATCTGGCGCGGCGTGCGGCCGGACGGCGCACCGGTGCTGGCCGCGCTGCGCCAGGCGCTCGCGGCTGCCTGAGCGGAGCGCGGCACGTGGTGGCGGTAAGCGGCACGCAGCGCACGCGCACGGTCGGCGCGACGCGCTGGCTCGTCTATGCGGGTTCGGTGTTCGCGGGCGCATGGCTCGCGACGCAGCTGTTCTATCTCGTGCAGATCGCCGCGTGGTCGTTCATCAATCCCGGTTCGACCGCGTTCATGCGGACCGACGCATGGTGGCTGTCGCGCGACAAGCCGCCCGCGCGGATCCAGCACCAGTGGGTGCCGTACGACCAGATCTCGCGCAACCTGAAGCGCGCGCTGATCGCGTCGGAGGATTCGACCTTCGCGACCAACAACGGCTACGACGTCGACGCGATCCTGCAGGCATGGGAGAAGAACAAGGCGCGCGGCCGGATCGTCGCGGGCGGTTCGACGATCACCCAGCAGCTCGCGCGCAACCTGTTCCTGTCGCGCGAGAAGAGCTACATCCGCAAGGGGCAGGAGCTGATCATCACGTGGATGCTCGAGACGGTGCTCGACAAGGAGCGGATCTTCGAGATCTACCTGAATTCGGTCGAATGGGGTCGCGGCGTGTACGGCGCCGAGGCCGCCGCCCGTTATTACTACAGGATTCCCGCGAGCCGGCTCGGCGCATGGCAGTCGGCGCGCCTCGCGGTGATGCTGCCGAAGCCGCGCTGGTTCGACGCGCACCGCGGCTCGGCCTACCAGGCGCAGCGCGCGGCCGTCATTGCCCGCCGGATGGGCGCGGCCGAACTTCCGCAATCGCAGTGAGCGGCGCACGCGCGCCGTCGCATTGTCCGTTCCGTCGCCGGTGCGCCATTGGTGCACTGCAGCGCATTCGTGATGCCCGCATTTCGGGCCGCATCCATTAGACGAATTCGTCTATTTCGCTTTGCTGAGCAATGCCCGCACGCGCGGAATTTTGTTTGTCGATATGGCACGAAATCCGCGTGATTTTTAGTGCTCCGGAGTAAACACGAAAGCAATCGAAAGGCGACTGAAAAGCGACGGTTCGCGAATCGAAGCATTCCTGAAAGGTGTGCACTGCACCGGCCATCGATCGAATATTTCCAAATTTTTCAAAGCCGACCCGCTCGCGTATATTGGCCGGCGCCTCGGCTTATCGGCCGCAATCGAGGCGGGGGGCGGCTCACCCGGCTGCTCGACACAAAAAAACATTCGAGAGAAGGAAAGCAACGATGCCAGCGAGCAAAGCGAAGCTGTTGTTGGGAGTTGTGTTCTCTTCGCTGATTCTGACGGCCTGCAACGACGACGTGACCCCGTCCTCGGCAGCAGATACCGACAATTCAGCCGATCCCGCCGCTCAGGTGGACAGGCCGTACAACGATCCCAACAGTTATTCATCGAGCGCGAGCGCGTCGCTCGACGCGTCCGCCGCGGTCGAAAAGGCCGCCGTCACCCATCACCAGATCACGCTGAACGGCAAGACGATTCGCTACACGGCCACCGCCGGCCATCTCGTCGCGCGCAATCCGCAGACGGGCGCGCCCGAAGCCTCGTTCTTCTACATCGCGTACACCGCGGACAACCAGCCCGCGGCGAAGCGGCCCGTCACGTTCCTGTACAACGGCGGCCCCGGTTCCGCATCGGTGTGGCTGCATCTCGGCTCGTTCGGTCCGAAGCGGATCCAGACGGGCGACCCGAACGCGAATACCTCGACGTTCCCGTTCGTCGACAACGCGGAAAGCCTGCTCGATACGACCGACCTCGTGTTCGTCGATGCGATCGGGACCGGCTTCTCGGAGGCGATCGCGCCGAACACGAACCAGACGTTCTGGGGTGTCGACCAGGACGGCGGCGCGTTCCGCGACTTCGTGATGCGCTACATCGCCGTGAACCAGCGCAACGATTCGCCGAAATACCTGTTCGGCGAGTCGTACGGCACGCCGCGCACCGACGTGCTCGCGAACCTGCTCGAGACGGCCGGCGTGAAGCTCGACGGCATCGTGCTGCAGTCGTCGATCCTGAACTACAACGCGAACTGCGACATGGCGAGCGACTATGTCGGCAACTCGAACAACGGGGCGAGCCCGGTGAGCTGCGCGGGCTTCGTGCCGTCCTACGGCACCGTCGGCGCGTACTACCAGCTCGACAATCCGAACCCGTCGAGCCTGCCGCAGTACGCGGACCAGATGCGCCGGCTGACGGCCGGCAGCTACACGCCCGCCGTGAACGCCTATCTCGCGAGCCACACGCCGCCTGCGCCTGCGCTCGTCACGACGATGGTGAATTCGACCGGCGTGAAGCAGTCGCTGTGGAATGCTGACTTCAACGTGGTCCCGACCTTCTTCGACAACAGCTTCCAGGTGGCGCTGATCCCGGGCACGCTGATCGGCCGCTACGACGCACGCGTGAACGTGCCGTCGTCGAGCCCGCTCGCGGCGGACGGGGACCCGTCGAGCACGTTCATCACGAAGCCGTTCACCGACACGATCGGCAACTACCTGCCGAACGTGCTGAAGTACAGCGCGCAGTCGGCGTATTCGCTCAGCAGCAATGCGATCGAGACCTGGGACTGGACGCACGACGGCCTCGCGATGCCCGACACGATTCCCGATCTCGCGGCTGCGCTGACGCTGAATCCGTCGCTGAAGGTGCTGTCGCTGAACGGGTATCACGACATCGCGACGCCGTTCTACCAGACCGAGCTCGACCTCGCGCGGCTCGGCACGCAACCGAACCTGACGATCAAGGACTATCAGGGTGGACACATGGTCTATCTCGACGATACGTCGCGTCCGCAGGAGAAAGCCGACCTCGTGACTTTCTACAACGCGGCCGCGCACTGATGCGATGTGCGGGCCTGGCGACGCGCGCCCGCGGCGGCGCCGTTCGCCGGCCGTCGACGACCTCATTCCAGACTGGAGCCTGACATGAAGAAACGTTTCATCGTCGTTGCCGCGGCGCTCGCATGCGCCGGGGTTGCAGCATCCGCATCGGTGTCCGCGTTCGCTCAGGCGAGCGACGCCGCCACCCCGGCGCGCGCGCGCCAGGCGCAGCTCGGCGATCCATACGTGCCGCCGGCCGCGCGCAAGCCGACCGCCGGCACGCAGACGACGGGCGCCGCGCTGCACGCGCAGGTGGTGCGCAAGCTCGCGCGGCAGTTCGGCGCGGCCGACACGCAGAACACCGGCTCGATCACCGAAGCGCAGGCGCGCGCGGCCGGCCTCGGCTACGTCGCGAACCACTTCCGGCAGATCGACGCGAACGGTAGCGGCCGCGTGTCGTTCTCCGACGTGCAGCGCTACATGCAGGCGCGCAGCACGAACCAGCAGTAAGCGCGCCGCGCGCGGATAACGGGGGCGGGACCCGCAACGTGTCGGGTTCCGCCCCCGTGCGCATGGCGCGGCGGTTCCGCGCCGAATGCCGCGGCTTCCGTCGCTTTTCTCATTATCTGGACAACGCACTCAAATATTGGAGGCGAGTGCGTGCGCTCCTACAATCCGAAGCACATCGACAGCTTCGGACCCACGCATCGCGCGGCGCCCGACGCACACGGAGACACCTTCCATGACGTTCGCCGGGCGCTTTCCTCGGTGCATCGACCGCCGCGTTGCCGCGACGCCGGACTTCGTTCCGGCCTCGCGACAGCGGCTAGACCGATTCCGCTGAAGAAGCCCGTTCCATGACCAAGATGCCCGATACCCTTGCTCTCGACGCCCGGCGCGCGACGCCGGACGATGCGCCGCTGACCGACAGCATCGGCGCGACCAGCACGCCGCTCGACCTCGCCGCGCAGCAGGCCGGCACGCAGACGCTGCTGCGCGGCCTCGCGATCCTCGAAGCGATCGCGAACGGCGCGCGCGACATGCGCGCGATCGGCGCCGCGCTCGGCACGACGCGCAGCACGACGCACCGTCTCGTCAGCAGCCTCGTGCAGGCGCGCTACCTGCGCCAGGTGCAGGGCGGCTACCTGCTCGGCCCGAAGCTGATCGAACTCGGCACGATCGCGCTCGAGCAGATGCCGCTCACGGCGGTTGCACGGCCGCACCTCGAGGCGCTCGCCGAAGCGACGCTCGACACGATCCACCTCGGTGTGCGCGACGGCGACGACGTGCTGTACATCGACAAGATTCCCGGCACGCGCGGCCTCGAGATGCGTTCGCGTGTCGGCCACCGGATGCCGCTCGCGTCGACCGGCATCGGCAAGGCGATGATGCTCGACCTCGATCCGGACCGGTGGCGCTCGCTGTTCGAAGCCGCGCGGCGCGCGCTGGCCGGCGTCAATTTCAAGCCGGACAACCGGCCCGAGACGAGCGCGTTCCTGCAGCGCATGGCGCATTACGCGGCCGGCGGCTACACGTTCGACCTCGAGGAAAACGAAGCATCGATCCGTTGCGTGGCCGCACCGATCCGCGACGCGTCGGGCGCGATCGTCGCCGCCGTATCGGTCGCGAGCACGATCCCGTACATGCCGCACGACCGGATGGACGAACTGATTCCGCTCGTGCAGCGCGAAGCGCGAGCCATTTCCGCGGAACTGGGCTGGAGCCCGCCGCAGGGTACCCGCAGGATCAAACGATGACCCACTCGACCCGGACCGCTCCGGACGCCAACACCGCCACCCCGTCGCTGATCGCGCTCGACTGGGGCACGACGTCGCTGCGCGCGTATCTGTTCGACGCGCACGGCGCGCTGCTCGACACGCGCAGCCGCGCGGCAGGCGTGATGCACGTGCCGGCCGGCGGCGCGCGTGCCTTCGACGTCGTGTTCGAGGAAGCGTGCGGCGACTGGCTCGACCGCGCGCCGGGCGTGCCGGTGCTGGCGGCCGGGATGGTCGGCAGCGCGCAGGGCTGGCGCGAGGCGCCGTACGTCGCGGTGCCGGCCGGCGCCGACGCGCTCGTCGCGGGGCTCGTCACGGTGACGACGGCGCGCGGCACGACGGTGTCGATCGTGCCGGGCGTGATCGCGACGGGCGAATTGCCCGACGTGATGCGCGGCGAAGAAACGCAGATATTCGGCGCACTCGCGAACGATCCGATGCTTGATGCCGATCGTTCAGGGGTACTGATCGGCTTGCCGGGCACGCATGCGAAGTGGGCATGGGTGAAGGACGGGCTCATCGAGCGCTTCCAGACTTTCATGACGGGCGAGCTGTTCGCGGCGCTGCGCGATCACACGATCCTCGGCCGCACGATGCGCGCGAGCGCGTCGCCAGATCGCGCGGCGTTCGCGCGCGGTGTCGCGGTGGCCCGCGGCGCGCAGCGCGCGGGGCTGCTCGCAACGATCTTCAGCACGCGCACGCTCGGCCTGACCGACCGGCTCGCGCCCGATGCGCAGGGCGACTATCTGTCCGGGCTGCTGATCGGCCATGAGCTGAACGCGCTCGACGCGATGCTCGCGGAGCGCGGTGTCGCGCTCGCGAACCAGCCGCTGCTGCTGATCGGCGACGACGGATTGTGCGCGCGCTACGTCGACGCGCTGAGCGTATTCGGCTGCACGCATGCACGCGTCGTCGCACAGGCGACCGAGCGCGGCATGTGGTGGATCGCGTCGCGTGCCGGACTCGTGCGCGCGGATGGCGAACCCGTCTGCGCCGACCAATGAACCGATTGAAGAGGAACCGCCGATGTCGTCCGACCTTACGCTGCCCGCGCCGTACACGCCGCACGCCGCGCTGATGCGCGCGTTCGACGCGTGCCCGCTGATCGCGATCATGCGCGGCATCGCGCCCGCGGAAGCTGTCGACCACGGCCTTGCGCTGCATGAAGCCGGCTTCCGGATCGTCGAGGTGCCGCTGAACTCGCCCGATCCGTTCGGCAGCATCGCGGCGCTGCGCCGCGCGCTGCCCGACGACATGATCGTCGGCGCGGGCACCGTGCTGCGCGCCGAATTCGTCGACCGCGTGCAGGACGCGGGCGGCACGCTGATCGTGATGCCGCACAGCGACGCGGCGGTGATCCGCCGCGCGCGCGAGCGCGGGCTCGCGAGCGCACCGGGCGTCGCGACGCCGACCGAGGCCTTCGCCGCGCTCGCGAACGGCGCCGACGTGCTGAAGATGTTCCCGGCCGAGCAGCTCGGCGTGCCCGTCGTGAAGGCGTGGCGCGCGGTGATCGACCGCGCGGTGCCGCTGCTTCCGGTCGGCGGGATTACGCCGGACAACATGCAGCCGTTCCTCGCGGCAGGCGCCAACGGCTTCGGCCTGGGTTCGGCGCTGTACCGGCCCGGCCAGTCGGCGGACACGACCGCGGCGAACGCACGCGCGTTCCAGGCCGGCCTGCGCGCGGCGCGCGGCGGAGCCGCATGATGGAACGCCTCGCGGGCAAGGTCGCGATGGTGACGGGCGCGGGCCGCGGGATCGGCGCTGCGATCGCGCAGGCGTTCGCGCGCGAGGGCGCGGCCGTCGCGCTCGTCGACCTCGACTTCGCGCAGGCGCAGCGCACGGCCGCGGCGATCACCGACGACATCGACGGCGCGCGCGTGCTGGCGCTGCATGCGGACGTCGCGCGGCAGGACTCGGTACGCGACGCGCTCGCGCAGACCGAAGCGGCTTTCGGCCCGCTCGACGTGCTGGTGAACAACGCGGGCATCAACGTGTTCGCCGATCCGCTGACGATGACGGACGACGACTGGCGCCGCTGCTTCGCGGTCGACCTCGACGGCGTGTGGCACGGCTGCCGCGCGGCGCTGCCGGGCATGGTCGAGCGCGGCCGCGGCAGCATCGTGAACATCGCGTCGACGCATGCGTTCCGGATCATCCCGGGCTGCTTTCCGTATCCGGTCGCGAAACACGGCGTGCTGGGCCTCACGCGTGCGCTTGGCATCGAATACGCGGCGCGCAACGTGCGCGTGAATGCGATCGCGCCCGGCTACATCGAGACGCAGCTCACGCGCGACTGGTGGGATGCGCAGGCCGACCCGGCCGCGGCGCGCGCCGAGACGCTCGCGCTGCAGCCGATGAAGCGGATCGGCAAACCGGAGGAAGTCGCGATGACGGCCGTGTTCCTCGCGTCCGACGAGGCGCCGTTCATCAATGCCGCGTGCATCACCGTCGACGGCGGGCGCGCGGCGCTGTACCACGACTGACGCAACGATTCGACAGACCGCACGTGCGACGGCCGCGCGCACGCTGCGTCGAAACCAACAAGCGGCTGCATTCCGTTCGATGAAGACAAGGAGACACTGGAGATGAAACGCAGAACGTTCGTAACGCTGGCCGCCGCGGCCGCGGTGGTGATGGGAAGCCCGGTGGCGCACGCGGCCGACCCGGTCAAGATCGGCTTCCTCGTGAAGCAGCCGGAAGAGCCGTGGTTCCAGGACGAATGGAAGTTCGCCGAGATCGCGGCGAAGGACAAGGGCTTCACGCTCGTGAAGATCGGCGCGCCGTCGGGCGAGAAGGTGATGAGCGCGATCGACAACCTGTCCGCGCAGAAGGCGCAGGGCTTCATCATCTGCACGCCTGACGTGAAGCTCGGGCCGGGCATCGTCGCGAAGGCGAAGTCGCACAACCTGAAGATGATGACGGTCGACGACCGCCTCGTCGACGGCGCGGGCAAGCCGATCGAGGCGGTGCCGCACATGGGGATCTCCGCGTACAACATCGGCAAGCAGGTCGGCGACGGCATCGCGGCCGAGATCAAGAAGCGCGGCTGGAACATGAAGGACGTCGGCGCGATCGACATCACCTACGAGCAACTGCCGACCGCGCACGACCGCACGAGCGGCGCGACCGATGCGCTGGTGGCCGCCGGCTTTCCGAAGGCGAACGTGATCGCGGCGCCGCAGGCGAAGACCGATACCGAGAACGCGTTCAACGCGGCGAACATCGCGCTCACCAAGAACCCGCAGTTCAAGCACTGGGTCGCCTACGGCCTGAACGACGAGGCCGTGCTCGGCGCGGTGCGCGCGGCCGAAGGGCGCGGCTTCAAGGCGGACAACATGATCGGCATCGGCATCGGCGGTTCCGATTCGGCGTTGAACGAGTTCAAGAAGCCGCAGCCGACGGGCTTCTACGGCACCGTGATCATCAGCCCGAAGCGCCACGGCGAGGAAACCTCCGAGCTGATGTACACGTGGATCACGCAGGGCAAGGCGCCGGCGCCGCTCACGCTGACCACCGGCATGCTCGCGACGCGCGACAACGTGTCGAAGGTGCGCGAGGAGATGGGGCTTGCCTCGAAGTAAGCGGCACGCCGGCCGCCGCAGCGATGCGGCGGCCGGCGATCGATGGATCTGCAAGTGGGGAGACGACGTGTCAGCGGCACTGCGTTTTGACAATATCGGCAAGGTATTTCCCGGCGTGCGCGCACTCGACGGCATCTCGTTCGACGTGCACGCGGGCGAGGTGCATGGCCTGATGGGCGAGAACGGCGCGGGCAAGTCGACGCTGCTGAAGATTCTCGGCGGCGAATACCAGCCCGATGCGGGCAGCGTGCTGGTCGACGGCCAGCCCGTGCATTTCTCGAGTGCGGCCGCGTCGATCGCGGCCGGCATCGCGGTGATTCACCAGGAACTGCAGTACGTGCCCGACCTGACGGTCGCGGAGAACCTGCTGCTCGGCCGCCTGCCGAATGCGCTCGGCTGGGTGAGGAAGGGCGAGGCGAAGCGCCACGTGCGCGAGCGGCTCGCGGCGATGGGCGTCGATCTCGATCCGGATGCTAAGCTCGGCCGGCTGTCGATCGCGCAGCGGCAGATGGTCGAGATCTGCAAGGCGCTGATGCGCAATGCGCGCGTGATCGCGCTCGACGAGCCGACGAGCTCGCTGTCGCATCGCGAGACCGAGGTGCTGTTCAAGCTCGTCGACGACCTGCGCGCGCAGGGCCGCGCGCTGATCTACATCTCGCACCGGATGGACGAGATCTACCGGCTGTGCGATGCGTGCACGATCTTTCGCGACGGGCGCAAGATCGCGTCGCACGAATCGCTCGCCGACGTGCCGCGCGAGCGGCTGGTCGCCGAGATGGTCGGGCGCGAAATTTCGGATATCTACCATTACGCGCCGCGCGCGCTCGGCGACGTGCGGTTGTCGGCGGAAGGCGTCGATGGCCCGGCGCTGCGCGAACCCGCGAGCTTCTCGGTGCGCGCGGGCGAGATCGTCGGGTTCTTCGGCCTCGTCGGCGCGGGACGCAGCGAGCTGATGCGGCTCGTGTACGGCGCCGACCGCCGGCGCGCGGGCACGCTGACGCTCGACGGCCGGCGTATCGACGTGAAGCGCACCGGCGACGCGATCCGTCACGGCATCGTGCTGTGTCCGGAAGACCGCAAGGAGGAAGGGATCATCGCGATGGCGTCGGTCGCGGAGAACATCAACATCAGCTGCCGCCGTCATTCGCTGCGTGCGGGCCTGTTCATCGACCGCAAGACCGAGAGCGAAACGGCCGACCGCTTCATCCAGCGGCTGAAGATCAAGACGCCGAACCGGCGGCAGAAGATCCGCTTCCTGTCGGGCGGCAACCAGCAGAAGGCGATCCTGTCGCGCTGGCTCGCGGAGCCCGACCTGAAGGTCGTGATCCTCGACGAGCCGACGCGCGGCATCGACGTCGGCGCGAAGCACGAGATCTACGACGTGATCTACCGGCTCGCGGAGCGCGGCTGCGCGATCGTGATGGTGTCGTCGGAGCTGCCGGAAGTGCTCGGCGTGTCCGACCGCATCGTCGTGATGCGCGAAGGGCGGATCGCGGGCGAGCTGCCGCGCGAACGGGCGAACGAGCATGCGGTGCTGAGCCTCGCGCTGCCGCAGACGAGCGTCGTCGAGGCGGCTGACGCAGTGTGAGGTCGCCGCGGGCGACGCAGGACATTCGAATCGATCACGCGCGGCGCGGGCCGCGCGATGCAGGAGCAGGAGACACAACCATGCAAGTCAGGGAAAACCTCGCCAGCGCAGCCGTGAAGCCGTCGGCCGACGCGCTGGTTCCGCAGCAGAGCGACCGCCAGAAGTGGTGGCAGCACCTCACCGAATACAGCCTCATTGCGATCTTCGCGGTGATGTTCTTGACGATGTCGCTGACGGTCGATCACTTCTTCTCGATCGACAACATGCTCGGCCTCGCGCTGTCGATCTCGCAGATCGGGATGGTCGCGTGCACGATGATGTTCTGTCTGGCGTCGCGCGACTTCGACCTGTCGATCGGCTCGACCGTCGCGTTCTCGGGCGTGCTGTGCGCGATGGTGCTGAACGCGACCGACAACACGTTCGTCGCGATCGTCGCGGCGGTCGCGGCAGGCGCCGCGATCGGCTTCGTGAACGGCGCGGTGATCGCGTACCTGCGCATCAACGCGCTGATCACGACGCTCGCGACGATGGAAATCGTGCGCGGGCTCGGCTTCATCGTGTCGAAGGGGCAGGCGGTCGGCGTGTCGTCGGATACCTTCATCGCGCTCGGCGGGCTCACGCTCTTCGGCGTGTCGCTGCCGATCTGGGTCACGCTGCTGTGCTTCATCGTGTTCGGCGTGCTGCTGAACCAGACCGTGTACGGCCGCAACACGCTCGCGATCGGCGGCAACCCCGAGGCGTCGCGTCTCGCGGGGATCAACGTCGAACGCACGCGCGTGTACATCTTCCTGATCCAGGGCGCGGTGACGGCGCTCGCCGGCGTGATCCTCGCGTCGCGCATCACGTCGGGCCAGCCGAACGCCGCGCAGGGCTTCGAGCTGAACGTGATCTCCGCGTGCGTGCTCGGCGGCGTGTCGCTGATGGGCGGCCGCGCGACGATCTCGGGCGTCGTGATCGGCGTGCTGATCATGGGCACCGTCGAGAACGTGATGAACCTGCTGAACATCGACGCGTTCTACCAGTACCTGGTGCGCGGCGCGATCCTGCTCGCGGCCGTGCTGCTCGACCAGCTGAAGAACCGCGGCGTACGCGACTGACCGATTCCACGGAGACGATTCGCATGACCATCGAAACTTCCGCGCCGGATCCGCGCGCCGCGAGCGACGCGCGTTATGCGCGCTACCCGAGCCTCGAGGATCGCGCGGTGCTGATCACGGGCGGCGCGACCGGCATCGGCGCGGCGTTCGTCGAGCACTTCGCGCGGCAGGGCGCGCGCGTGGCGTTCGTCGATCTCGACGCACAGGCGGGCCAGGCGCTCGCGGAAAGCCTCGCGCAGGCGCCGGACGTACGTCACGCGCCGCTGTTCCTCCCGTGCGACCTCACCGACATCGACGCGCTGCGCCATGCGATCGACACGATCCGCGTACGGATCGGCGCGATCGCGGTGCTCGTGAACAACGCGGCGAACGACACGCGCCACGCGATCGGCGACGTGACGCCCGCGTCGTTCGACGCGGGCATCGCGGTGAACCTGCGCCACCAGTTCTTCGCCGCGCAGGCGGTGATCGACGACATGAAGCAGCGCGGCGGCGGCGCGATCATCAATCTCGGCTCGATCAGCTGGATGCTGAAGAACGGCGGTTATCCCGTCTACGTGATGGCGAAGGCCGCCGTGCAGGGCCTCACCCGCGGGCTCGCGCGCGATCTCGGCCCGTTCGGGATCCGCGTGAATTCGCTGGTGCCCGGCTGGGTGATGACCGACAAGCAGCGCAGGCTGTGGCTCGACGACGCGGGCCGGGCGGCGATCAAGGCCGGCCAGTGCATCGACGCCGAGCTGCTGCCGGACGATCTCGCCCGGATGGCGCTGTTTCTCGCGGCCGACGACAGCCGGATGATCACCGCGCAGGACGTGGTGGTCGACGGCGGCTGGGCCTGATTGCCGATGTCCGTGTTCGCGCGGCACCGCGCGACGATCCGTATCGCTTCATCGACGAAGCAAAGGAGTTCACCATGACCGCCACGTCCTCGCGCGCATCGTCGTCGTCCACGAGCCAGTCGCGCCGTGCGCGCCTGGCTGCCGCCGCGCAGCCGGTCAGCGCCGGCCCGCAGACCGCCACGTTCGCGCAGGGCGTCGGCGCCGCGCATGCGGCGGGCGTCACGCTGTCGAACGCGGCGCTGCGGCTCGACGTGCTGCCCCACCTCGGCGGCGGCATCGCGCGCTTCGACTGGCGCGGCGACCACGGTGCGCTGGTACCGGTGTTCCGACGCTGCGAACACCCGGAGACGGCGACGGACCCGAACGCACTCGCGTGCTATCCGCTGCTGCCGTATTCGAACCGGATCGGCAACGGTCGCTTCGAATGCGACGGGCGCAGCGTCGCGGTGCCGCGCAACCGCCGCGACGAGCCGCTGCCGATCCACGGCGACGGCTGGCTCGCGCCGTGGCAGGTGGACGACGCGACCGACACCACGCTGCAGCTGTCGCTCGATCGCGCGAGCGGCGCGCCGTACGCGTTTCGTGCGATCCAGTCGTTCGCGCTCGACGACACGACGCTGTCGATCGCGCTGACGATCGAGAATGCTGGGCGCGCACGGCTGCCGTTCGGGCTCGGCTTGCACCCGTTCCTGGTGCGCGACGACGCGACCGAGCTGGCTGCGGCCGCGGGCGGCCTGTGGCTGTCGGGCGCGGATTTCCTGCCGGTGCGGCACGTGTGCGTGCCGCCGGCCTGGCAGTTCGGCGTCGCGTATCCGTTGCCGGCGACGCTCGTCAATCACGCGTTCACCGGCTGGGGCGGCCACGCGACGGTGAGCTGGCCGCGCCGCGGGCTGTTGCTGACGATCGCGGCCGACGCCGATGCGTACGTGCTCTATACGCCGCCCGGCGAGTCGTTCTTCTGCTTCGAGCCGGTCGATCATCCGATCAATGCGGTGAACCTGCCGGGCGGCGCGGCCGCGCACGGGATGACGCTGCTCGCGCCGGGCGAGCGGCTCACGCGGCGTTTCGCGTTCACCGTCGAGCGGGCCGATGCACGGGTCGACGCCGCCGTGCGCGAAGGCCGCCGGCGACGCGGGTAAAATACGCGGTCTATCAACGGTTTGCCGCGAGTATCCGCCATGTCTTCCCCGCTTACTTTCATCGAATCGCTGCGCGCCGCGTGGCAGCGCACGAATTCGCTGCTGTGCGTCGGCCTCGATCCCGAGCCGTCGCGTTTTCCCGTGCAGTTCGACGGCCAGCCCGACGCGATCTTCGAGTTCTGCCGGCAGATCGTCGACGCGACCGCGCAGTACGCGAGCGCGTTCAAGCCGCAGATCGCGTACTTCGCCGCGCATCGCGCGGAAGATCAGCTCGAGCGGCTGATCGCGCACATCCACCTCCAGCATCCGGGCCTGCCCGTGATCCTCGACGCGAAGCGCGGCGACATCGGCAGCACCGCCGAGCAGTACGCGCGCGAAGCGTTCGAGCGCTATCGCGCGGACGCGGTCACCGTGAACCCGTACATGGGCTACGACTCGGTCGAGCCGTACTTCGAGCATGAAGGCAAGGGCGTGATCGTGCTGTGCCGCACGTCGAACCCGGGCGGGTCGGACCTGCAGTTCCTCGAAACGGGTGGCCGGCCGCTGTACCAGGTCGTGGCCGACCTCGCGGCGAACAAGTGGAATGCGAAGAACGGCCAGCTCGGCCTCGTGGTCGGCGCGACGTTCCCGAAGGAGATCGAGATCGTGCGCGGGATCGTCGGCGACATGCCGCTCCTGATCCCCGGCATCGGCGCGCAGGGCGGCGACGTGCAGGCGACCGTCAACGCGGGCCGCACCGCCGACGGCAGCGGGATGATGATCAACTCGTCGCGCGCGATCCTGTACGCGAGCAAGGGCGAGGATTTCGCCGAAGCCGCCGCGCTCGCCGCGCAGAAGACGCGCGATACGATCAACGCGCATCGCTGAAATATCGCTGAGCCACAGGCCGCCCGCCCGGGCGGCCCTTCAATGCCGAACCCGCATCTGCGGGCCGCGCGCCTGCCTCGCGTGTTTGCCGTCCTGGCGCACGCGAACAACTTCCCGTCGCTTGCGCACCGCATGCCCGCGCCACAATCGCGCGATGCTGCCGCTTGTCATCGATCCGTCACCAGAATGTCATAAAAGGAGCGGCGCCATGCCCAAGCTGTCCCGACGTCTTCTGAGCGCGCTTGCCGCGTCGTTGTGCATGTCGTTCGCCCACGCGGCGGACCTGTCGCACTGGCCGGCGGACAGCGCGAAGGCGCTGAACGCGATGATCGCCGCGCACGCGAACCGCGGCGACTACGCGGTGTTCGACGCCGACAACACGACCTATCGCTACGATCTCGAGGAGTCGCTGCTGCCGTATCTCGAGAACCGCGGCGTGCTGACGCGCGACTCGCTCGATCCGTCGCTGAAGCTGATCCCGTTCAAGGATTCGGCCGACTACAAGGAGTCGCTGACGAGCTACTACTACCGGCTCTGCGAGATCGACGACCTGGTCTGCTACCCGTGGATCGCGCAGGCGTTCGCGGGGCTGTCGCTGGCCGACCTGAAGCGCCATGTCGACGCGATGCTCGCCGACGGCAAGCCGGTGCCGATCCGCTACTGGCAGGGCGACAAGGTCGTCGACGGCACCGCGAACCCGCCGCGCTTCTTCCGCGGCATGCAGGAGCTGTACAACGCGCTGCACGAGAACGGTATCGAGGTGTACGTGATGACCGCCGCGCACGAGGAGCTCGCGCGGCTTGTGCTGTCCGATCCGAAATACGGCTACAACGTGAAGCCGCAGAACGTGATCGGCGTGACGACGCTGCTGCGCGACCCGGCGACGGGCGCGCTGACCACGTCGCGGCTGCAGATCAAGGCCGGCAAGTACGACGAGGCCGCGAACCGCAATCTCGTGATCACGCCGTTCCTGATGAATCCGATGACGTGGTACGAAGGCAAGCTCGGCTCGATCGCCGGCTGGATCGACCAGTGGAAGAAGCCGGTGCTCGTCGCGGGCGACACGCCGAAATCCGACGGCTACATGCTGCTGAACGCGACCGACGTCGCGCGCGGCGGCGTGCGCGTGTGGGTGAACAAGAAGGACAAGCAGATGGCGCAGATCCGCGCATGGTCGGACGAATCGGCCGCGCAGCAGAAGGCGCTCGGCCTGCCGGTCACGGCGGACAAGAACTGGATCGTCGTGAAGCCCGACGCGATCCAGTAAGCGGCGAGGGGCGGCGGCCGCCCCTGCCGTCGCGCGGGGGAATCAGCCTTCGCGTTCGTCGAGCAGCTTGAGCAGCCCGCGCAGCGCATGCGCGGCCGCCTGCGTGCGGATCTGCTCGCGGTCGCCCTTGAACACGAGCGTTTCGACGTCGGTATGCAGCCGGTTGCTCCATGCGAACGACACGGTGCCGACCGGCTTCTTCTCGCTGCCGCCCGCCGGGCCGGCGATGCCGGTGACCGACAGCGCGACCTGCGCGCGGCTGTTGCGCAGCGCGCCCTCGGCCATCGCGCGCGCGACCGGCTCGCTGACGGCGCCGTGTTTCTCGATCAGGTCGGGCGGCACGCCGATCATCTCGATCTTGGCCTGGTTCGAGTAGGTGACGAAGCCGCGCTCGAACCACTGGCTGCTGCCGGAGATGTCGGTGATCGCGGCGGCGATCATGCCGCCCGTGCAGGATTCGGCGGTGGCGAGCGACAGGTGCTCGTCACGCAGCTTGTTGCCTGCGCGGATCGCAAGCTGATGGACGACGGAATCGGTTGGCATGCGCGTCGGGAAACGGGAGTCGGGAAATCGGTCAGCCGACGACGGAGCGCCAGAACGCGATCACGAGCAGCGTCATGAACGCGGCGATCAGGTCGTCGACCATGATGCCGAGCCCGCCTTTCACGCGACGGTCGAAATAGCGGATCGGCGGCGGCTTGAGCATGTCGAAGCAGCGGAACACGACGAACGCCCACAACTGGCCGATGAAGGTCGCGGGCGTGACGAACAGCATCACGAGCCAGATCGCGACGATCTCGTCCCAGACGACGGCGCCCGGATCGCTCGTGCCCATCCTGCGTGCGGTGAAACCGGTGACCCACGTGCCCGCCGCGAAACCGACCGCGATCAGCGCCCACCATTCGGGCACCGTCAGGTAGCGGTTGAGCACGACGAACGCGAGCCAGCCGAACAGCGTGCCGAACGTGCCGGGCATGAACGGCGCGAGCCCGCTGCCGAAGCCGAGCGACACGATGTGCGCCGGGTGCGACAGCATGAAGCGCACGGTGGCGCGCCGCGGCGCGTTGCGGGCGGCGCCTGGCGCGGCCGCGGATTGCGCGGTCGTCGGGTCAGTCTGCATGGAAGTGGTCGAAACCGTGCAACGTGAGAGTCAGGGGCGCGCCGGCGGCGTCGTGCCACGCGATCGCGGGCTGCTCCGACGGCGAGGACAACGCATGTATTGTACCGACTCGCGTGACCGGAACCCCGGCGCTCGCGCCCGCTGCCTCGACCGCGGCGCGGGCCGCGGCCGGCGCGGTGAAGCACAGCTCGTAGTCGTCGCCGCCGGCCAGCGTGCAGCTTCGCTGCACGTCGGGCGGCAGCGTCGCGAGCGCGGCCGAGCGCGGAACCGCGTCGGCGTCGATCTCGGCGCGCACGTTCGAGCGGGTCAGGATGTGCCGCAGGTCGCCGGCGAGGCCGTCCGAGATGTCGAGCGCCGCATGCGCGACGCCCGCGAGCGCGAGCCCGAGCGCAATGCGCGGCTCCGGGCGCTCGAGTGCCTGCCGGAACGCGGCGGCTTCGGCCGCGCCGGCGCTCCATTCGCCGCGCGCGAGCCCGAGCCCCGCGCGCGCGTCGCCGAGCGTGCCGGACACCCAGACGTCGTCGCCGTCGCGCGCGGCGTCGCGCCGCAGCGCCGCATCCGGCGCGACTTCGCCGAACACGGTCACGCACAGGTTCAGCGGCCCGCTCGTCGTGTCGCCGCCGATCAGCTCGCAGCCGAACCGCTCGGCGAGCGCGAACAGGCCGTTGCTGAACGCCTCGAGCCACGCCGCGTCGGCGCGCGGCAGCGCGCACGCGAGCGTGAACGCGCGCGGCTCGGCGCCCATCGCCGCGAGATCCGACAGGTTGACCGCGAGCGTCTTGTGGCCGAGCGCGTCGGGCGCGACGTCAGGGAAGAAGTGGCGGCCCTCGACCAGCATGTCCGTCGAAATGGCCAGCAATTTTCCGGATCGCGGCGCGATCAGCGCGCAATCGTCACCGATGCCGAGCGTCGACGCACGCGCCCCCCGGGCCGCGCGGCGCGCGAAGAAGCGATCGATCAGCGAAAACTCGGACAGGGCGGCTGGCACGGCGGAGGAACCCGGAAGCGGTGAAAGGAATGGCATTGTACGCAGCGAGCGGTGCCGTTCCTGCACCGTTCAGTACATTTATGTCGCGGCTGTCGCACCCGAATCGCCGGTCTGACGGCCTTCGATTGGCGCTACAATGCCGTCGAACAGTCATTCTAATCCGCCCGCCACGAGACACATGTCGACCCAAGCCTCCTCCAAAGCCAAGCTCCGCGAAGCCGCTCTCGACTATCACGAATTCCCGACTCCGGGGAAGATCGCGATCGCACCGACCAAGCAGATGATCAACCAGCGCGACCTCGCGCTCGCGTATTCGCCGGGTGTCGCGTATGCGTGCGAGGAGATCGTCGAGAACCCGCTGAACGCCGCGCGCTTCACCGCGCGCAGCAACCTGGTCGGCGTCGTCACGAACGGCACGGCGGTGCTGGGGCTCGGCAACATCGGCCCGCTCGCGTCGAAGCCGGTGATGGAAGGCAAGGCGGTACTGTTCAAGAAGTTCGCCGGCATCGACGTGTTCGACATCGAGCTGAACGAGTCGGACCCGCACAAGCTGGTCGACGTGATCGCCGCGCTGGAGCCGACCTTCGGCGGGATCAACCTGGAAGACATCAAGGCGCCGGACTGCTTCATCGTCGAGCGCGAAGCGCGCAAGCGGATGAAGATCCCGGTGTTCCACGACGACCAGCACGGCACCGCGATCGTCGTGGCCGCGGCCGTCACGAACGGCCTGAAGGTCGTCGGCAAGGACATCAAGAAGGTGAAACTCGTCGCGTCGGGCGCTGGCGCGGCCGCGCTGGCCTGCCTGGACCTGCTGGTCGACATCGGCCTGCCGCTCGAGAACATCACGGTGACCGACCTGGCCGGCGTGGTCTACAAGGGCCGCACCGAGCTGATGGATCCGGACAAGGAGCGTTTCGCCCGGGAAACCGAAGCCCGCACGCTGGCCGAGGTGATCGACGGCGCGGACATCTTCCTCGGCCTGTCGGCCGCCGGCGTGCTGAAGCAGGAGATGGTGAAGGGCATGGCCGAGCGCCCGCTGATCCTCGCGCTCGCGAACCCGACGCCGGAAATCCTGCCGGAACTGGCGCTCGAAGTGCGCCCCGACGCGATTCTCGCGACCGGCCGCACCGACTACCCGAACCAGGTCAACAACGTCCTGTGCTTCCCGTTCATCTTTCGCGGCGCGCTCGACGTCGGCGCGACGACGATCACGCGTGAAATGGAAATCGCGGCCGTCAACGCGATCGCCGAACTCGCGCAGCACGAGCAGAGCGACATCGTCGCGACTGCCTACGGGATCCAGGACCTGTCGTTCGGGCCCGAATACCTGATTCCGAAGCCGTTCGATCCGCGCCTGATCGTCAAGATCGCGCCGGCCGTCGCGCAGGCCGCGATGGACGGCGGCGTCGCGACGCGCCCGATCGAGGACATGGAAGCCTACAAGCAGCACCTGCAGCAATTCGTGTATCACAGCGGCACGACGATGAAGCCGATCTTCCAGCTCGCGCGCAGCGCGCCGGCGGAGAAGAAGCGGGTCGTGTTCGCGGAAGGCGAGGAAGAGCGCGTGCTGCGCGCCGTCCAGATCATCGTCGACGAGAAACTCGCGAAGCCGATCCTGATCGGCCGTCCGTCGGTGATCGAGCACCGTATCCAGCGTTACGGCCTGCGCCTCACGCCGGGTACCGACTTCACGGTCGTCAACACCGAGCACGACGAGCGCTACCGCGATTTCTGGCAGACGTACCACAAGATGATGGCGCGCAAGGGCATCAGCGAGCAGCTGGCCCGTGTCGAGATGCGCCGCCGCACGACGCTGATCGGCTCGATGCTGGTGAAGAAGGGCGAGGCGGACGGGATGATCTGCGGCACGATCAGCACCACGCACCGCCACCTGCACTTCATCGACCAGGTGATCGGCAAGCGCCCGGGCTGCAGCGTGTACGCGGCGATGAACGGCCTCGTGCTGCCGGGCCGCCAGATCTTCCTGGTCGACACGCACGTGAACGTGGATCCGACCCCGGAGCAACTCGCCGAGATCACGATCATGGCTGCCGAGGAAGTGCGCCGCTTCGGCATCGAACCGAAGGTCGCGCTGCTGTCGCACTCGAACTTCGGCACGAGCAACGCGCCTTCGGCGCAGAAGATGCGCGATACGCTCGCGATCCTGCAGGAACGTGCGCCGGAATTGAAGGTCGACGGCGAAATGCACGGCGACGTCGCGCTCGACGCGGCGCTGCGCAAGGAAATCCTGCCGGAATCGACGCTGGAAGGCGACGCGAACCTGCTGATCCTGCCGAACATCGATGCCGCGAACATCGCGTACAACCTGCTGAAGACGGCGGCCGGCAACAACATCGCGATCGGGCCGATCCTGCTGGGCGCGGCCCAGCCGGTGCACGTGCTGACCGAATCGGCGACCGTTCGCCGCATCGTCAACATGGCGGCGCTGCTGGTCGCCGACGTGAACGCCGCACGCTGAGCGGAATGAACGCGCGGCGCCGGTCGAACCGCTGCCGCGCGGCGGGCAAAATTGTAAACAAAAGCAAAAAGAGGCGTGCCCGCAATGGGCACGCCGCGGGCAGGGCGCAAACGCGCTTCCCATAAGCAACAGCGGCATCTCTCCCCCTAGGCTAGCGAGCGTGGCAAGGAGGCAGGTCTTGCCATGCGAGAGATGCCGCGGATATTTTATCTCATGTAAGATAAATGTAGTCTTTTTTCGGTGAAAAATGCGCGATTCCGGGCGGAGCCAGCCTTTCGGTTCCCAAACGAACATTGATTCGCGCGGACAATAGCGCTACGCTAACGCCTTTGGTTGGTCGTCAACTACTTGATTTAACAGCGGGAACCCTGGTTCATGGCACGCAAGTGGCTCCGCAACGGCGCGCTCGCGTCCGTCTTCGCGATGTTCGCGATGGGTATCGTCGGTACACCGACGGGCAGTCTGGTTTCCGCCGCTTTCGCACGGCAGGCCGTTTCGGCCGACCTGGCCGTCGGCGGGGTCGATACGATCCCGACCGCCCGCCTGCCGCGCGAGGCCGTGACCACGCTTGGCCTGATCGGCGCCGGTGGCCCCTATCCGTACGAGAAGGACGGCGTCGTCTTCGGCAACCGCGAGCGGATCCTGCCGAAGGCGAAGCGCGGCTACTACCACGAGTACACGGTGCCGACGCCGCGCGCGCGCAATCGCGGCGCGCGCCGGATCGTCTGTGGCGGGCCATTGCGCCGGATCGACAACTGTTATTACACGGACGACCACTACAACAGTTTTAAACGTATTGTTGAATGACTTCGGGATGAACGGCATGAGCGACTCCATCTACGCGCACGATACGGCGGCGGCGGAACTGTTCGCGGCCGGCGACGGCAACCTGTTTCAGCGCGTGATCCAACTTCACGCGGCGGCACAGGCAGGCGTCGCGGCGGAGCAACAGGAAGCCGAGCCCGGGCTTTCATCGAACGAGGAGCCTATGAGCCTTTTCACGACCGTGCGACCCAATCTCGTGCAGTCGATCCGCGCGTTCCGCGTGCAGGATCTCGCCGACGAAGCCGGCCGGCTCGGCCAGCATTTCCTGTACGCGTATTGCGGTGCCGCGCAGTCGAAGCAGGAAGTGATGGAGACGATCGCGACGTCGTTCCTGTTTCCGAAGCATTTCGGCAAGAACTACGACGCGCTGTACGACTGCCTGACCGACCTCGTCGCGAAGGCCGGCGCGCAGCCAGGTTTCGTGATCGTTCTCGAAGGGTTGCCGATCGCGCAGAAATTCGACAAGGAAGGGCGCGAGACGCTGCTCGACGTGTTCCGCGAAGCCGCCGAGTTCTGGGCCGAGCGCAAGGTCGCGTTCCGCGTGTTCTATTCGTTCGCGTAAAGCGCGGATCCACTGGCCGCCCGAGCGCGGCCGATTCGGCAAAAAGCCCGCATCGCGCGGGCTTTTTTGCGTCTGCGTTCCGGCCGATGGGCGCCGGGAAGTCACGCGCGGCGTCGGTCCGAACGTGCGTCAGGCATCGGGCCGGCGTCGGTCGTTTCGGGCGCATGCCACGCCGGCCGCGCCCCGACGCATCACCATCCGCCCCAGCGCGCGGCCAGCGCCGCCAGCACGGCCGCGCCGGCCGTCTCGGTGCGCAGCACGCGCGGGCCGAGCGACAACGCGGTGAACCCGTGCGCGCGGGCCGCGTGTTCCTCGTCGGGCGACAGCCCGCCTTCGGGCCCGATCAGCAGCGTGACGGCCGCCGCGGGCGGCGCGTCGGGCAGCGACGCAAACGGGATGCTCGCGCGCGGCGACAGCAGCAACCGCAGCTCGCCGTCGGCCGGCGCGGCCGGCAGCGTATCGAGCCACGCGCCGAAGCCGCGTACCGGCGCGACGTCGGGCACGCGGTTGCGCCCGCATTGCTCGCACGACGCGCGCACGACGCCGCGCCAGTGCGCGACGCGCTTGTCCGCGCGCTCGCCGGACAGTTTCACGACGCCGCGCGCCGTCGACAGCGGCACGACCGCCGCGACGCCGAGCTCGACGGCCTTCTCGATCACCCAGTCCATCTTGTCGCCGCCGGCGATGCCTTGCGCCAGCGTCACGCGATAGGGCGGCTCGGCCTCGGCCGGATCGAACCCTTCGAGCTGCGCGAGCGCGCCGCGCTTGTCGATCTCGACGAGCCGCGCGCGGTACTGGCCGCCGCTGCCGTCGAACAGCGCGAGCGCGTCGCCGGGCTGCAGCCGCAGCACTTGCGCGTGCCGCGCGACGTCGGCCGGCAACGCGAGCGTCGTATCGGCGCGCAGCGCCGCTTCGACGAAGAAACGCGGCACGGCCGCGGTGGTGGTGGCTTCACTCATGCGTATCGCGGCTCCGTTCATGCAGCCAGGCGGCGCGCGAGCGCCCAGCGGTAGCCGTCGAGATCCTCGATCTGGGCGAAGCGGTCGCCCCAGAACTGATCTTGCGGCGAGGTCAGCGATTGCGCGCCCGCGTCGAGCGCGCGCTGCCAGGTTGCGTCGACGTCGTCGACATACAGGTAGAAAGACTGCGGAGCGGTTGCGTGCGCACTCTTCGGCGTGAGCGCGATCGAGCCGAATGCGCCTTCGGGCGCGAACATCACGATCAGCTGCCCGCGGTAGGTCATCTCGACGTGCATGATCGCGCCGTCCTCGTCGAGGACGTCGCGCAATTCGAAGCCGAAAGCGGCCTTGAAGAACTCGATGGTCGCGTGCGCATTGCGCACGGCCAGGTAAGGCGTCAACCAAGGCACGTTGGCCGGACGTGGATCGGTCATGAAATCTCCTGTCGAACGGGGTTGGCGCTTGAGCGGTGACTCCGGTCCCATGCTTTGCAGTCCAACGGATATTGGCGCGCGGGTGCCCGGGGCGGCACCGCGCCGGGCAGAGGATACGCAGGCGGGCCGCCTGCGTCGCGCCGGGCCCGCGCGTGGCGGGTCGGGCGCGCGAGAAAGCGCGGCCCGCCCGCGGAGCGATGCGTCCGCCCGGAAGCTCAGCGGCGAACGCCCAGTGTATCGCGCAGCGCGCGCGGCAGGGCAAAGAGGGCCGCATGGAGTCGCGCGTCGTAGTAGCGCAAGCCCTGCACGCGGCGTGCGGCGAGCCGTTCGTCGATGTCGTGAGCAAACAGAGCGGCCGCGTCGAGCGTGTCGCTCGCGATCGCCATCAGCCACTGGGATCCGTACAGCGGCACGTGCGCGGACAGCGGATCGACGACCGCGAAGCTCGCGCGCAGGTCGTCGAGCAGCGCGGCGATGCGCGCCGTGTGGAACACCGGCGAGCCGAGATGCATCGAGATCGCGCCGCACGGCGTGAGGATCCGCTTGAGCCGCGCGTAGAACTCGCGCGTATAGAGGCCGGCCGCCGGCGAGTCGGGCGGCGTGAGGTCGAACACGACGAGATCGAAATGCTCGACGGTCGACGCGACGAAATGCGCGGCGTCGCCGATCACGATCGCGACGCGCGGGTCGTCGAGCGCGCCCTGGTGCACGTCGTCGAGATAGCGGCGCGCCATGCCGACGACCTCGTCGTCGAGCTCCGCGACGACGATCCGCTCGATGCACGCGTGCTTGAGCAGCTGACGCGCGGCACCGCCGTCGCCCCCGCCGAGCACGAGCGCCTTCCTCGGGCACGGGTGCGCGAGCGCGGCCGGGTGCGTCATGCACTCGTGGTACACGTATTCGTCGCCGACCGACGTCATCGGCCGGCCGTCCAGCGTGAACAGGCGGCCGAGCTGCGGGGTTTCCCAGACCTCGATGTGCTGG
This sequence comes from Burkholderia sp. Bp9015, assembly GCF_003853505.1. Classification (NCBI taxonomy): domain Bacteria; kingdom Pseudomonadati; phylum Pseudomonadota; class Betaproteobacteria; order Burkholderiales; family Burkholderiaceae; genus Burkholderia; species Burkholderia sp. Bp9015. The sequence continues at coordinate 35,996 of NZ_QTPZ01000022.1, read as the reverse complement.
TGCGGCGACGCGACGTGCGCGAGCCGGCGGGCGTTCGGGAAGCCGTACGCGACGTCGGGCGTGGGATGGAAGAGAAGGGTCGTGTTCACGGGCGGGCCGCTCGGGCAGACAGTTCCGACGTCTGAATTATAGGAGGCGGGCGGTTTGGCGGAAAACCGTGCCGGAACACTACGCGCCGACAAGGGAAATGTCAGCCCATCTGTTAAAATGACGAGCTTTGCAGCCCCGTCCGTAGGCTCCGTCCGCTTCGCGTCCGTCAGGCGCCGCACTGCGCGCCGGGAACGATTGACGCTCGAGCTTCCGGATGCCGCCGTGCCCCCGTTTCCTCGACTCGTTCTCCGGACTCGACATGACGACTTCGTCTCCCGCCTCCACCACCCTGATGGCCAATGCGATCCGTGCGCTCGCGATGGACGCCGTCCAGCAAGCGAACTCCGGCCACCCCGGCATGCCGATGGGCATGGCCGAAATCGGCGTCGCGCTCTGGTCGCGTCACCTGAAGCACAACCCGACGAACCCGCACTGGGCGGACCGCGACCGCTTCGTGCTGTCGAACGGCCATGGCTCGATGCTGCTGTACTCGCTGCTGCACCTGACCGGCTACGACCTGCCGATGGAAGAGCTGAAGAACTTCCGCCAGTTGCACTCGAAGACGCCGGGCCACCCGGAATACGGCATCACGCCGGGCGTCGAGACGACCACCGGCCCGCTCGGCCAGGGTCTCGCGAACGCGGTCGGCATGGCGCTCGGCGAAGCGCTGATGGCCGACGAGTTCAACCGTGACGGCGCGAAGATCGTCGATCACCACACGTACGTGTTCCTCGGCGACGGCTGCCTGATGGAAGGCATCTCGCACGAAGCCTGCTCGCTCGCGGGCACGCTGAAGCTGAACAAGCTGATCGCGCTGTACGACGACAACGGCATCTCGATCGACGGCGACGTCGTGAACTGGTTCCACGACGACACGCCGAAGCGCTTCGAAGCGTACGGCTGGAACGTGATCCCGAACGTGAACGGCCATGACGTCGACGCGGTCGACGCGGCGATCGCGAAGGCGAAGCTGTCGGACAAGCCGACGCTGATCTGCTGCAAGACGGTGATCGGCAAGGGCGCCGCGACCAAGGCGGGCGGCCACGACGTGCACGGCGCGGCGCTCGGCGCGGAAGAAATCGCGAAGACGCGCGCGGCGCTCGGCTGGACCTGGGAGCCGTTCGTGATTCCGCAGGAAGTCTATGCGGCATGGGACGCGAAGGAAGCCGGCAAGCGCGCCGAGACCGAATGGGACGCGACGTTCGCCGCCTATCGCGCGAAGTTCCCGGCAGAAGCCGCCGAATTCGAGCGCCGGATGGCCAACAAGCTGCCGGCCGACTGGGCCGAGAAGGCTGCGGCGATCATCGCCGGTGCGAACGAGCGCGCCGAGACGGTCGCGACCCGCAAGGCGTCGCAGCAGGCGATCGAAGGGCTCGCTGCCGCACTGCCGGAGCTGCTCGGCGGCTCGGCCGATCTGACCGGCTCGAACCTGACCAACTGGAAGGCATCGAAGGCGGTCCGCGCGAATTCGGAAGGCGCGGGCGTGCTGCTCGGCAACCACATCAACTACGGCGTGCGCGAATTCGGCATGAGCGCCGCGATCAACGGCCTCGCGCTGCACGGCGGCCACAAGCCGTTCGGCGGCACGTTCCTGACGTTCTCCGACTACAGCCGCAACGCGCTGCGCGTCGCGTCGCTGATGAAGGTCCCGTCGATCTTCGTGTTCACGCACGACTCGATCGGCCTCGGCGAAGACGGCCCGACGCACCAGTCGATCGAGCACGTGTCGAGCCTGCGCCTGATCCCGAACCATGACGTCTGGCGTCCGGCCGACACGGTCGAGACGGCCGTCGCCTGGACCCACGCGGTTGCCGCCGATCGTCCGTCGAGCCTGATCTTCAGCCGCCAGAACCTCGCGTTCAACCCGCGCACCGACGCGCAGATCGCCAACATCGAGAAGGGCGGTTACGTGCTGAAGGACTGGGACGAAGAGATCGTCGCGCGCAAGATCATCCTGATCGCGACGGGCTCGGAAGTCGAACTCGCGATGAAGGCCGTCGAGCCGCTCGCGCAGCAGGGCATCGCGGCCCGCGTCGTGTCGATGCCGTCGACCAACGTGTTCGACCGCCAGGACGCCGAATACCGCGAACGCGTGCTGCCGCACGGCGTGCGCCGCGTCGCGATCGAAGCGGGCGTGACCGCGTTCTGGCACAAGTACGTCGGCCTCGAAGGCGGCGTCGTCGGGATCGACACGTTCGGCGAATCGGCGCCGGCCGGCGTGCTGTTCAAGTACTTCGGCTTCACCGTCGAGCACGTCGTCGAGACCGCGAAGGCCGTGCTGGCCTAAAAGCATTCGCGACGCGCGCCACCCCTCGCGCGCGTCGCACCGTGAAGCTGCACGAAACGAATTTTTTCAGCCATCAGGAGATAGACCATGACGATTCGCGTCGCAATCAACGGCTACGGCCGTATCGGCCGCAACACGCTGCGCGCGTTCTATGAAAACGGCAAGAAGCACGATCTCGAGATCGTCGCGATCAACGACCTGGGCGATGCGAAGACCAACGCGCACCTGACCCAGTACGACACCGCGCACGGCAAGTTCCCGGGCGAAGTGTCGGTCGACGGCGACTACCTCGTCGTGAACGGCGACAAGATCCGCGTGCTGGCGAACCGCAACCCGGCAGAACTGCCGTGGGGCGAGCTGGGCGTCGACGTCGTGATGGAATGCACGGGCTTCTTCACGACGAAGGAAAAGGCGAGCGCGCACCTGAAGGGCGGCGCGAAGAAGGTCATCATCTCGGCGCCGGGCGGCAAGGACGTCGACGCGACGATCGTCTACGGCGTGAACCACGACGTGCTGAAGGCCGAGCACACCGTCATCTCGAACGCATCGTGCACGACGAACTGCCTCGCGCCGCTCGTCAAGCCGCTGAACGACAAGATCGGCCTCGAAACCGGCCTGATGACGACGATCCACGCATACACGAACGACCAGGTGCTGACGGACGTCTACCACGAAGACCTGCGTCGCGCGCGTTCGGCCACCCACAGCCAGATCCCGACCAAGACGGGCGCTGCGTCGGCCGTCGGCCTCGTGCTGCCGGAACTGAACGGCAAGCTCGACGGCTACGCGATCCGCGTCCCGACGATCAACGTGTCGATCGTCGACCTGTCGTTCATCGCGAAGCGCGACACGACGGTCGAGGAAGTCAACGCGATCATGAAGGAAGCATCGGAAGGCGCGCTGAAGGGCATCCTCGGCTACAACGACGCACCGCTGGTGTCGATCGACTTCAACCACAACCCGGCCTCGTCGACGTTCGACGCAACGCTGACCAAGGTGTCGGGCCGCCTCGTCAAGGTGTCGAGCTGGTACGACAACGAGTGGGGTTTCTCGAACCGCATGCTGGATACGGCAGTCGCATTCGCGAACGCGAAGTAATCCCGCACGTCGCGCGGCCGCCGCACGGCGGCCTGCGTGGCGAACGAGCCCGGCCCGGAATTTTTCCCGGCCGGGTTTTTTATTGCGCGGCGTTCGCCGTCACCTGCTCGAGCGCGTCGACGAACGCGCGCTTCAGCGGGCTGTCGAGGTCGGTCCACGCGAGGCCGATGCCGCTGCGGTGGCCGGCCAGGTCGAGCGGCCGCGCGAGCACGTTCGGCGGCAGCGCGCTCGCGGCTTCCGCCGGGATCAGCCCGATCCCCATGCCGGCCGCGACGAGTGCGAGCATCGTCGTGAATTCCCCGAACTCCTGCGCGATCTCGAGCGTCGTGCCCGCGCGACTCAGCGCGAGCAGCATGTCGTCGTGAAAGCCGGGCGCGTAGCGGCGCGCGAGCACGAACGCGGGCTGGCCGCGCAACGCGGATGGTGAAATCGTGTCGTGCGCGGCGAGCGGATGGTCGAGCGGCAGTGCGACCACGAAGCCCTCCTCGAGCACCACGCGCGTGTCGATGCCCGCATACGCGGCCGGCAGCCGGATCATCCCGAAATCGATGCGCCGGTCGCGCAGCGCTGCGATCTGGTCGGGCGTCGGCAAATCCTTCAGTTCGAGCGCGATCAGCGGATAACGCTCGCGCATCGTGCGCAGCACGGCCGGCAGCAGCGCCGGCAGCACCGACGACACGAACGCGATGCGCAGCGTGCCGATCTCGCCGCGGCTCGACAGCCGCGCCATCTGCTCCGCGCGCGCGGCCTGCTGCAGCGTCGCCCGCGCTTCGGGCAGGAACACGCGCCCCGTATCGCTGAGCTCGACCTTGTGGCGGTCGCGCTCGAACAGGCGTGCGCCCAGCTCCTCCTCGAGCGCCTTGATCTGCATGCTCAGCGCGGACTGCACGATGAACAGGCGCTGCGCGGCGCGCCCGAAATGCAGTTCTTCCGCGAGCGTGACGAAGGCGCGCAATTGCTTGAGTTCCATGGTGGGCGGGCGGCGGCAAACGGTGAAGAGAACGGTGATCGGATTTCATGATAACCGGATCAAAAAAGACCATTGGCGCGACGCCCGTCCGAGCGTCGAAGATACCCTCGACGCGAGACCGGCCGCGACCGGCGGTCGGCTCGATGGCACGAGGAGACATGCATGAACAACGCGCTTGACCGGTTCCGCCTGGATGGCCGCCGCGCACTGATCACGGGTTCCGGACGCGGGATCGGCCTGACGCTCGCCCGCGGGCTCGCGGAGGCCGGTGCGGCGATCGTGATCAACGATCGCAATGAGGAGAAGGCCGCGACGCTCGCGCGCCATTTCCGCGAGGAAGGCTTCGCGGCCGACTACGCGGTGTTCGACGTCGCCGAGCACGCGCAGGTGCGCGCGGCGATCGACGATTTCGAGGCGCGCGTCGGCGCGATCGACATCCTCGTGAACAACGCGGGCATCCAGCGCCGCGCGCCGCTCGACGCATTCGACCCGGACGACTGGCATGCACTGATGCGCGTGAACCTCGACGGCGTGTTCAACGTCGCGCAGGCGGTGGCGCGCCACATGATCGCGCGTGGCCGCGGCAAGATCATCAACATCTGCTCGGTGCAGAGCGAGCTCGCCCGGCCGACGATCGCGCCGTATGCTGCGACCAAGGGCGCGGTGCGGATGCTGACGAAAGGCATGTGCGCCGACTGGGCGCGCCACGGCATCCAGGCGAACGGCCTCGCGCCCGGCTATTTCGAGACCGAGCTGAATCGCGCGCTGGTCGACGACGCGGCGTTCTCCGACTGGCTGTGCAAGCGCACGCCGGCCGGCCGCTGGGGGCAGGTCGACGAGCTGTGCGGCGCGGCGATCTTCCTCGCGTCGGCCGCATCCGATTTCGTGAACGGTCAGACGCTGTTCGTCGACGGCGGGCTGACCAGCGCCGTCTAGAAAAGGAGGAACGTCATGCGTATGCGTTGCATGTGTCTCGTGATCCACGGGCCGAACGACCTGCGGCTCGAGGAGCAGGACGCGGGCGAGATCGGTCCGGGCCAGGTGCGCGTCGAGGTCGCGATGGGCGGCATCTGCGGCTCCGATCTCCATTACTTCCGGCACGGCGGCTTCGGCGCGATCCGGCTGCAGCAGCCGATGGTGCTCGGCCATGAAGTCGCCGGCACGGTGGCGGCGGTCGCGCCGGACGTGACGTCGGTGAAGGTCGGCGATCGCGTCGCGGTGAATCCGAGCCGCCCGTGCGGCGCATGCCGCTACTGCCTCGAAGGGCTGCCGAACCAGTGTCTCGACATGCGCTTCTACGGCAGCGCGATGCGCATGCCGCACGTGCAGGGCGCGTTTCGCAACGCGCTCGTGTGCGATGCCGCGCAGTGCGTGAAGGTGGCGGACCATGTGCCGCTGTCGCTCGCGGCGCTCGCCGAGCCGTTCGCGGTCGGGCTGCATGCGGTGTCGCGCGCGGGCCCGTTGATTGGGCGGCGCGTGCTCGTGTCGGGGTGCGGGCCGATCGGCGTGCTGGCGGTCGCGGCGGCGCGGGTGCACGGCGCGGCGGAGATCGTCGCGACCGACGTGGTCGATGCGCCGCTCGAGGTCGCCCGCGCGCTCGGCGCCGACCATACGATCAACGCGGCGGCCGACACCGGCTGGGTCGCGCGCTACGGTGCCGACAAGGGCACGTTCGACGTGATGATCGAGTGTTCGGGCAATGCGCGCGCGCTGCGCGACGGTCTCGACGTGATGCGGCCGCGCGGCGTCGTCGTGCAGCTCGGGCTCGGCGGCGACGTCAGCCTGCCGCAGAACGTCGTGGTCGCGAAGGAGCTGTCGATCTGCGGCTCGTTCCGCTTCCATGCGGAATTCGCGCTCGCGGTGCAGTTGATCAATGCCGAGCGCGTCGACCTGCGCCCGGCCGTGACGGGCGTGTTCCCGATGCGCGACGCGAACCGCGCGTTCGAGCTGGCCGGCGACCGGCAGCGCGCGATGAAGGTGCTGATCGATTTCGCGGACGCGGCGGCATGATCTCCTGCTGATGGCGCGCGACGGCGCACAAGGCAAGGAAGGCACGCCCGCGATTGGCGGAGCGTGCCTTTTTCATCGGCTGGAGCGAAACCGGATCATTGCGTGACTTGCCGCGCGCCGATGCGCTGCGACGCGAGCCACAGGGCGATCAGCACGCCCGCGAGCGCCGTGCCCGCGATGCACACGCCGCGCCAGCCTTCGATGCCGTACGCGACGCTCGCCGCGAACGATCCGAATGCGCCGCCGACGAAGTAGCTCGTCAGGTAGATGGTCGTCACGCGGCTGCGCGCGTGGCCCGCGAGTGCATAGATCACGCTCTGGTTCGAGATGTGCATGCCCTGCACGCCGACGTCGAGCAGCAGGATCCCCGCAATCAGTGCGACGAGCGAATGCGCGCCGGCCGCGATCAGCGCGAACGACGCGAGCACGGCCGCCGCGAACAGGCCGGTCGCCGCGTTGCCGTGGCCGCGGTCGACGAGCCGGCCGGCCGACGTCGCCGCGAGCGCGCCCACCGCGCCGACGATCCCGAACAGGCCGATCTGCCCCTCGGAATAGCTGTACGGCGGCTGGCTCAACAGGAACGTGAGGCCGGTCCACAGCAGGCTGAAGCACGCGAACACGAGCGCGCCGTAGGCCGAGCGCAGCGCGATCAACGGCTGCGCGCGCACCAGCGCGACGAGCGAGCGCATCAGCGCCGCGTAGTCGAGCCGCGCGTGGCGTCGATCCTTCGGCAGCTTCACCGCGAGCACGCCGGTCAGCGCGAGGATCATCGCCGCGGCGATGCCGTACACCGCGCGCCAGCCGAACCCGTCGGCGATCGCGCCGGCGGCGACGCGCGCGAGCAGGATGCCGAGCAGCAGCCCGCTCATCACGGTGCCGACCGCGCGGCCGCGCGTGCGCGCGTCGGCGAGCGACGCGGCGAACGGCACGAGCAGCTGCGTCGAGCAGGTGACGAAGCCGAGCGCGATGTTCGCGACGACGAACATCGTGAAGTTCGTGCTGAACGCGACGGCGGCCAGCGCGATCACGTTGAGCACGAGCAGCCGCACGATCAGCGTGTGGCGGTTGACCGCGTCGCCGAGCGGGACGATCAGCAGCAGGCTCGCCGCATAGCCAAGCTGCGTCAGCGTGACGAGATAGCCGAGTTCGGCGGGCGGGCGGCCGAAGCTGTGTGCGATCGCGGCGAGCAGCGGCTGCGCGTAATAGATGTTGCCGATGACGATGCCGCACGCGCAGGCGAACAGCAGCGTCATCGCGCGGGTCAGGGGAGGATGGTTGTCTTGATGCGGTTCCATGGTCGCGAAAGAAACAGCGGTGCCGGCCGGCGGCGCGGGCCGTCGGCAACGCGGGGTTGCGGAAATCGGGGCCGGCGTCGACGGAACGGCGATGCGCGCGATGCGCGCCGGGCGGCGCGTGGCCGGTGCCCGGTCGAGGCGGCGGCACAACGTCGTGCCGCGGGCGGGGGAAGGCGGGCCCGGGCGGGCCGCTCCGGTGCGGCGGCCAGGCGGCGTGCTCGGGAGCGGATGTGCGTATGATGCGGGAACCGCACCATAGCGTCCAAGACTGGATCCTTATGGTATCCATTGGTTCTACCAATACCCGGGCCGCCATGCTACTCCGCCACATCCGCTATTTCCTGGCCGTCGCCGAGCAGCGCAGCTTCACGCGCGCGGCCGATGCGCTGCACGTGTCGCAGCCGACGCTGTCGCAGCAGGTCCGCCAGCTCGAGGACATGCTCGGCGTGCAGTTGTTCGACCGCTCGGGCCGCACGGTGCGGCTCACCGAATTCGGCGAGGTCTATGCGCGCCACGCGCGCGCGGCGCTGCACGAGCTCGACACCGGGCAGCGAGCGCTGCACGACGTTGCCGATCTCGGCAGCGGCTCGCTGCGGCTCGCGATGATGCCGACCTTCGCGGCCTACCTGAGCGGCTCGCTGATCGATGCGTTCCATGCGGATTTCCCGAACGTCGCGCTGACGATCGACGCGATGTCGCAGGAGCGCATCGAGGCGCAGCTTGCCGACGACCGGCTCGATGCGGGCTTCGCGTTCATGCCGCCGCGCGCGCCCGACATCGACGCGCTGCCGCTGTGGGACGAACCGCTCGCCCTGGTGACGGGCCGCGCGCACCGCCTCGCCCGCCACCGCCGCGCGCTGAGCCCGGCCGAACTCGCCGGCGAGCCGCTGGTGCTGCTGAGCCGCGCGTTCGCGACGCGCGCGAGCATCGACCGGTATTTCATCGAGCAGGGCGTGCAGCCGAGGATCGCGATCGAGACGAATACGGTCAGCGCGGTGCTCGAACTCGTGCGCCGCGGGCGGCTCGCGACGGTGCTGCCCGACGCGATCGCGCGCGAGAGCGGCGACTTGTGCGCGCTGGAACTCGATCCGCCGCTGCCGTCGCGCACGGCCGCGCTGCTCACGCGCAAGGGCGCATACCGCAGCGTCGCGGCGCGCGCGTTCATCGAGCGCGCGCTCGCGTATCGCGATCCTTCGGGGGGATGACCGGTACGACCGGCGAACCGCTGCCGCGCCGGCCGCGACCGTAGGCCGGCGGCTGCGTCAGGTGCCCGGCGTCGGGAAGAAGATGCCCGCGCGCTGCGCGGCGTTCGCGATGTGCGTCTCGATCGCGGTGCCGGCCGCGGCCGCATCGCGGGCGATCAGCGCGTCGACGATCGCGCGATGCTCGTGCCACGTCGACAGCAGCAGCTCGCGCCGGTAGAACGGCATGCGCTGGCTTTCCTTCATGATGTCGGCGCTGCTGCGCAGCACCGACTCGATCGCCGCGTTGCCCGCGAGATGGATGATCCGCATGTGGAAGTCGAAGTCGAGCTGCGACGCTTCGTCGAGCGCGCTGTCGGTCAGCGCGACGTGCAGGTCGGCGAGGTTGTCCTCGAACCACGCGATGTCGTCGTCGCTGACGACGTGCGCGGCCATCCGCGCGGCGAACCCTTCGAGCGCATAGCGCATCTGGTACGTATCGGGCGGCGACGACTGCTCGGCGAATTGCCACGGATGCGCGGCCGACGCCTGCGCGCTTTCGACATACACGCCCTTGCCGGCGCGGATGCGCAGCATCCCGAGCGCCTCGAGCGTCGACAGCGCCTCGCGCAGCGACGCGCGGCTGATCTCCAGCTCCTCGGAGAGCTGGCGCTGGGCCGGCAGCAGGCTGCCGACCGGATACACGCCTGCCTCGATCCGGTCGCGGATCGTCGCGATGGCGGCGTCGGTCACGGTGTGCGGAACGTTTTTCATGATGTGAACGATGGCCGGTCTGACCGGCATTGTAATCCGCACGCGCGCGGTGCACGACCGGCCTACGGGAAAGCCACGATCCGCCCCCGCACGGTGCGGGGCACAGGGGCGGGAAATCCCTATTTTGTCCGTCCTTGACTCGACTATATCGGCTTCCTACTATCCACCATAACATCACTGGTCTTACCAGTATGAACAGACGAAACTGCAACCGTTGGATCGGGAGAGCGCCGTGTCGAAATTCCTCAATTCGCTGTTTGGCCGGGTAGTCGTCGCATTGATCCTCGGGGTCGCGCTCGGCGCGTTCTTCCCGCATTTCGCCGAGTCGCTACGGCCGCTCGGCGACGGCTTCCTGAAGCTCATCAAGATGGTCATCGGCCCGATCGTGTTCTGCGTCGTGGTCAGCGGGATGGCCAATGCGGGCGACCTGAAGAAGGTCGGCCGGGTCGGCCTGAAGGCGGTCGTCTACTTCGAGATCATGACGACGCTTGCGCTCGGCATCGGGCTCGTCCTCGCATGGGTCACGCGCCCGGGCGTCGGCATGAACATCGACCTGCGCTCGCTCGACGCGGCCTCGCTCTCGACGTACGCGAAGAACGCCGAAAGCCTGAAGGACACGGCCGGCTACCTGATGAAGATCATCCCCGAGACCGCGATCGACGCGTTCGCGAAGGGCGACATCCTGCAGATCCTCGTGTTCGCGGTGCTGTTCGGTTCGGCGCTGTCGCTGCTGGGCGACAAGGCGCAGCGCGTCAATTCGCTGATCGAGGAACTGTCGCACGTGTTCTTCCGCATCATCGGCTTCATCATCAAGCTCGCGCCGCTCGGCGTGCTCGGCGCGATCGCGTTCACGACCGGCAAGTACGGCGTCGCGTCGCTCAAGCAGCTCGGCTACCTCGTCGCGGTGTTCTACCTGAGCTGCTTCGTGTTCGTCACGGTCGTGCTCGGCGCGGTGATGCGTCTCGCGGGCTTCTCGGTGTTCAAGCTGATCCGCTACCTGCGCGAGGAACTGTCGATCGTGCTCGGCACGGCGTCGTCGGACGCGGTGCTGCCGCAGGTGATGAGCAAGCTCGAATACATGGGCATCAAGGATTCGACGGTCGGCCTCGTGATCCCGACCGGCTATTCGTTCAACCTCGACGGCTTCTCGATCTACCTGACGCTCGCGGTGCTGTTCATCGCGCAGGCCACCAACACGCCGCTGTCCACGCACGACCTGATCGTCGTGCTGCTCGTGTCGCTCGTCACGTCGAAGGGCGCGCACGGGATTCCCGGTTCGGCGATCGTGATCCTCGCGGCGACGCTGTCGGCGATTCCCGCGATTCCGGTGCTCGGCCTCGTGCTGATCCTGCCGGTCGACTGGTTCGTCGGCATTGCCCGCGCGCTGACCAACCTGATCGGCAACTGCGTCGCGACGGTGGTCGTCGCCGTGTGGGAGAACGACATCGACCGGGCCCGTGCGAAGCGCGTGCTGAACCGCGAACTGCGCTACGTGGCCGACGAAGCCGGCAGCGCCGCGCCGGTCGCCGGCGACCAGGCCCACGCGCTCTGAGCGCACCCGCGCGCGAAGCGGCCTCCCGGGCTGCTTCGCGCGAACGAATGTCCCGCGGCCGGCGCGACGATGCGCCGGTCCTTGCCAAAATAATGGAGACGACATGGCAGCCCCCATCCTCGATCCGAACGCGCCGGCCTTCACGCGGCGCTACATGAACCTCGCCGACCCGCGCCTGGGCGCGCAGGCGCTCTTCGCCAGCGACGAATTCTTCGCGCCGAAGGAGCGCATGCTGAATCCCGAGCCGGCCGTCTTCATTCCCGGCAAGTACGACGACCACGGCAAGTGGATGGACGGTTGGGAAACGCGCCGCAAGCGCACCACCGGCCACGACTTCTGCGTGGTCCGGCTCGCGCGGCCGGGCGTGATCTACGGCGTCGATCTCGATACGAGCCACTTCACCGGCAACTTTCCGCCGGCCGCGTCGATCGAGGCCTGTGCGGTGGACGGCGACACGCCGCCGGACGACACCGAATGGCGCACGATCGTCCCCGCGACGACGCTGCAGGGCAATTCGCATCACTACGTGAGCGTCGACGATGCGCAGCCGGTCACGCACCTGCGCGTGAACCTGTATCCGGACGGCGGGCTCGCGCGGCTGCGCGTGTACGGCCAGCCGCAGCGCGACTGGCGCCACGTGCCGGCGGGCGAACTCGTCGATCTCGCGGCGATCGAGAACGGCGGCTACCTGGTGGCCGCGAACAACCAGCACTTCGGTCCGGCCTCGCAGATGCTGATGCCGGGGCGCGGCGCGAACATGGGCGACGGCTGGGAAACGCGGCGCCGCCGCGAACCCGGCAACGACTGGGCGATCGTCGCGCTGGCGCGGCCGGGCATCATCCGGCGCGTCGAGGTCGATACGGCGTTCTTCAAGGGCAACTTCCCCGACCGCTGTTCGCTGCAGGCCGCGCACGTCGCCGGCGGCACCGACGATTCTCTCGTCACGCAGGCGATGTTCTGGGCCGAACTGCTCGGCGAGCAGAAGCTGCAGATGGACCACGTGCATACGTTCGACCAGCTCGCAACGCTCGGCCCCGTCACGCACGTGCGCTTCAACATCTTCCCGGATGGCGGCGTGTCGCGCCTGCGTCTGTGGGGCGAGCCGGCTTGAAGGAGGGCATCGGCATGAGCGGACCACATATCCTGCGCGTCGAGCGCCTGACCCGCGAGGCCTTCGCGCCGTTCGGCGACGTGATCGCGCTCGAAGGCGCGCGGCACTTCCCGATCAACGGCGGCACCACCGAGCGCTTCCACGATCTCGCGACGATCGACGTCTGCGCGGACGGCGGCCGGCCGCTCGTCAGCGTGTTTCGTGCGCAGCCGCGCGCGCTGCCGGTGGCGATCACGCTGATGGAGCGCCATCCGCACGGCAGCCAGGCGTTCATCCCGCTGGCGGCCGTGTCGCGCTATGCGATCGTCGTCGCGCCGGCCGGCGAGTTCCGGCCCGACGCGATGCGCGCGTTCCTCGCCGAAGGCTGGCAGGGCGTGAACTACGCGAAGGGCGTCTGGCACCATCCGCTGCTCGCGCTCGACGCGGTCAGCGACTTCGTGATCGTCGACCGTGGCGGCCCGCAGCCGAACTGCGACGAGATTCCGCTCGACGACGCGTGGGCGCTGGAGTTCGAGCCCGCGTGCGCGAGCACGGCCTGACGCGCGAAGGTAGGGTCAGGGGTTGAGCGGATTCGAGTGGATCGAGCGCCGCGCGCCGGCGACACGCGGCGCCTCGTCCCGCACGATCGACCGAAAACGTTCCCGACCCGGCCCGCACGCGACGTGCGGGCCGTTTTTCCATCCCGAAAACAACACGGCCCGGGCGGCGAGCTGCCGGCCGGGCCGTCGCGCGTGCGCGCAGGGTGCGGATCAGTGCTTGCGGTGCGGGCAGTTCTCGGTCGTGCAGGAGCCGTACATCGCGAGCGAGTGTTCCTGGAGCCGGAAGCCGCGTTCCTTGGCGATCGCTTGCTGGCGGCCTTCGATCTCGGCATCGAAGAATTCCTCGACGCGGCCGCAATCGAGGCAGACGAGGTGATCGTGGTGCGAACCTTCGTTGAGCTCGAACACGGCCTTGCCGGATTCGAAGTTGCTGCGCGTGAGCAGGCCGGCCTGCTCGAACTGCGTCAGCACGCGGTAAACGGTGGCGAGCCCGATGTCGAGCTGCTCGTTGAGCAGGTTGCGGTAGACATCTTCGGCCGTCAGGTGACGCACCGGGCTTTGCTGGAAGATCTCGAGAATCTTGAGGCGCGGTAGGGTGGCCTTTAGCCCGATATTCTTGAGATCCGTCGGATTGGTCATGGCTAGGCATCCCTAGAGTACAATGCAGGGCTTCAATGTTACCGGCTTTTCGCCGTTCCAGAAACACGCGCGACCCGCGACGCGGGCCAGCTCGGTGACGGAAATGTTCCCGGAATCCCTTTCGCACTATCAGAGGAGTCGCATGCGGAGTGCCATCATCGCTGCCGCCGCCGTTGCCGCGCTGGCTGGTTGTTCGTCGTACGACAGCGTGACGCAGCGCATCGCGCAGAGCATCACGCCCTATCGGATCACTGTCGTGCAGGGCAACTTCGTGTCGCAGGAGAAGGCCGCGCAGCTGCAGGCCGGGATGACGCGCGAGCAGGTGCGCGCGTTGCTCGGCACACCGCTGCTGTCGGACATGTTCCATGCCGACCGCTGGGATTACCTCTTTTACTTCAAGCGCGGCTCGACGTCCGTCGTCCAGCAGCGCGACCTCGTGCTGACGTTCTCGGGCGATCGCCTCGCGAGCTGGACGGGCGCCGAGAACCTGCCGTCCGAACTCGACCTGCTGGCCGATATCGATGGCGACCGCGGCGGCAAGAAGGCGAAGGCCGCGGCCGCGGCGAAGAAGGCGTCCGAAGCCGCCGCTGCCGCGGCTGCGGCGAGCGCCGCGCAGGCGACCGCTGCCGCGAGCCCGTCCGTCGAGCCGGTTTCCGGCGCGGCGGTCGACCAGGATGCGAACGCCCAGGCGGCGCGCGCGGCGAACCGCGCGACCAACCAGGTGTCCGGGCAGGGCACGACCGCCCGCCGCTTCACGCCGTCCGCGCAGGCCTCGGGCGGCGCGCCGGTGCCGGGCGGCCAGCCGCCGGGCGCCGCGCCGGCGATCCAGCCGCAGTTCCAGTTCCATCGCCCGCCGCAGCCGAACGCGTCGAACGAGGCGTCGCCGCCGGTCGGCCCGCAAGGCTCGGACAACCTGCAGAACCAGCCGCTCACCGCGCCGGCCCAGTAAGCGGCCGGCGTGCGGAAACAGGGCGGCATGCGCCGCCCGCCTTTAGACCTGTCGTGTAGAAAGCCATGAAGATTGCGATTGCCGGTGCATCGGGCCGTATGGGCCGGATGCTGATCGAAGCCGTTCTCAACGATTCCGACGCGCAGCTCGTCGGCGCGCTCGACCGCGCCGATTCGCCGTTCCTCGGCCAGGACGCGGGCGCGTTTCTCGGCAAGGAAACCGGGATCAAGCTGACCGACGACCTCGACGCCGTGTTCGCGCAGGCCGACTACCTGATCGACTTCACGCGGCCGGAAGGCACGATCGCGCACGTCGCGGCCGCGCTGCGCCACGACGTGAAGCTCGTGATCGGCACGACCGGCTTCACCGCCGAGCAGAAGGCCGAGCTGCAGGCCGCGGCAGGCAAGATCGGCATCGTGTTCGCGGCGAACATGAGCGTCGGCGTGAACGTCACGCTGAAGCTGCTCGAATTCGCGGCGAAGCATTTCTCGCACGGCTACGACATCGAGATCATCGAGGCGCACCACCGTCACAAGGTCGACGCACCGTCGGGCACCGCGCTGATGATGGGCGAGGCCGTGGCCGGCGCGCTCGGGCGCTCGCTCGACGACTGCGCGGTGTACGGCCGCCAGGGCGTGACGGGCGAACGCGACCCGTCGACGATCGGCTTCGCGGCCGTGCGCGGCGGCGACATCGTCGGCGATCACACCGTGCTGTTCGCCGGGATCGGCGAACGGATCGAGATCACGCACAAGTCGTCGAGCCGCGTGTCCTACGCGCAGGGCGCGCTGCGTGCGGTCCGCTTCCTGTCGGCGCGCGGCGCCGGCCTGTTCGACATGCAGGACGTGCTCGGCCTGCGCTGACCCTCACGGGGAAACTCCGATGGCGATTCCCACCGGCGTTGTCCACTACCTCGAAAGCGGCGATGCGATCACGCACGCCGTCGCCTACGTGCTGCTGGCGATGTCCGTCGCCAGCTGGTGCTTCCTCCTCATGAAAGCCTGGCTGCTGGTCCGTGCGAAGCGGCAGGGGCCGCGCGCGCTCGCCGCGTTCTGGCGCGCGCCGTCGCTCGATGCGGGCATCGCCGCGCTCGCCGGCACCGATCGCGAGCGCGTGTTCGTGCCGCTCGCCGAAGCCGCGCGCGATGCGGCCGACGAACACGATCCGGCCGCGCTGGCCGCGCGTGTCGAGCGCAGCGAACGCGTGCTGCGCGCGCTGCGTCACGCGATGCTGCGCTCGCAGCGGCGTCTCGAGTTCGGCCAGGTGCTGCTCGCGTCGATCGGCAGCACCGCGCCGTTCGTCGGGCTGCTCGGCACCGTCTGGGGCATCTACCACGCGCTCGGCAGCATCGCCGCGAGCGGGCAGGCGCAGATCGAGAACGTCGCGGGGCCGGTCGGCGAGGCGCTGATCATGACCGCGTTCGGGCTCGTCGTCGCGATCCCCGCGGTGCTTGCCTACAACATCCTCGGGCGGCTCGTGCGGCAGCTCGCCGAGGAACTCGACGGCTTCGCGCGCGACCTGCACGTATTCGTGTGCGCGCAGGGCGCCTGACGCGCGGCCGGGAGGAACGACCATGGCATTCGGCGGGCTGGAGCACCACAAGACGTCCGCGCCGATGGCGGAGATCAACATGACGCCGCTGATCGACGTGATGCTCGTGCTGCTCGTCATCTTCATCATCACCGCGCCGCTGATGACGCACGCGATCCGGCTCGACCTGCCGAAGGTCGCGGCCGGCGTTGCGCGCGACACGCCGCAGTCGGTCACGCTGTCGATCGACGACGCCGGCAAGCTCTACTGGGACGACGCGCCCGTCGCACTCGACGCGCTGCCGGCGCGCTTCCGGGCCGCCGCCGCGGGCGCCGCGCCGCCCGAGCTGCGGCTGCGCGCCTCGCGCGCGACCCGCTACGACGTGATCGCGCAGGTGATGGGCGCCGCGCAGGCCGCCGGGCTCACGCGGATCGGCTTCGTCACCGACGTGCCGCCGGCGGGCGCCGCCGCGCCGGCCGCCGCGGGCGCGACCCGCTGACCGGCTGACGCACCGGGCGCTCGCGCCATCCGTGTCGTCCCGCAGGCAAGAATGCGGGCCGGCCGGCGAGACCGGCCGTACCGCCCGCCACGAACGGTATAATCGTCGTTTTCGCCCGGTTGGCAGGGTTTCGCCGGGTAACCTGGAGACCCTCCGGGTTATCCGGCGAATATCCGGATCATGAGGCAGGCACGAGAACCGTGAGCCTGCCCCCGCCGCCGGGCTGCCCGATTTCGTCCACTTCCGCGTGCCCGCCTCGTGGCGCGCCGCTTAAAGCCTAGTCCGAACCACACCATGCACGAGAGATACGTACCCGCCGACGTCGAAGCCGCCGCTCAGGGCGACTGGCGCGCAGCCGATGCCTACAAGACGAAGGAAGATTCGCAGAAGCCGAAGTTCTACTGCGTGTCGATGCTGCCGTACCCGTCCGGCAAGCTGCACATGGGTCACGTGCGCAACTACACGATCAACGACGTGATGTACCGCTATCTGCGGATGAACGGCTACAACACGCTGATGCCGATGGGCTGGGACGCGTTCGGGATGCCGGCCGAGAACGCCGCGATGGCGAACGGCGTGCCGCCCGCGAAGTGGACCTACGACAACATCGACTACATGAAGGGCCAGATGCAGTCGATGGGCCTCGCGATCGACTGGTCGCGCGAGATCGCGACGTGCAAGCCCGACTACTACAAGTGGAACCAGTGGCTGTTCCTGAAGATGCTCGAGAAGGGCATCGCGTACAAGAAGACGGGCACCGTGAACTGGGATCCGGTCGACCAGACCGTGCTCGCGAACGAGCAGGTGATCGACGGCCGCGGCTGGCGTTCGGGCGCGCTCGTCGAGAAGCGCGAGATCCCGATGTACTACCTGCGGATCACGCAGTACGCGGATGAACTGCTGAACGACCTCGACGGCCTCGGCTGGCCCGAGCGCGTGAAGATCATGCAGCAGAACTGGATCGGCAAGAGCTTCGGCGTGAACTTCGGCTTCCCGTACGAACTCGACGGCGAGCAGAAGCTGCTGCGCGTGTTCACGACGCGTGCCGACACGATCATGGGCGTCACGTTCTGCGCGATCGCGGCCGAGCACCCGCTCGCCACGCGCCTCGCGCAGGGCAAGCCGGAACTGCAGGCGTTCATCGACGAATGCAAGCGCGGCGGCGTCGCCGAGGCCGATGTCGCGACGATGGAGAAGAAGGGCGTCGCGACCGGCTTCTCGGTCCAGCACCCGCTGACGGGCGAGCCGGTCGAGGTGTGGATCGGCAACTACGTGCTGATGAGCTATGGCGAAGGCGCGGTGATGGGCGTGCCGGCGCACGACGAGCGCGATTTCGCATTCGCGAAGAAATACGACCTGCCGATCAAGCAGGTGATCGCGGCCGAAGGCCAGACGTACTCGCTCGACGCATGGCAGGAGTGGTACGGCGACAAGGAAGTCGCGACCTGCATCAACAGCGGCAAGTACGACGGCCTCGCGTACGGCGCGGCGGTCGACGCGATCGCGGCCGACCTGAAGGCCGGCGGCTTCGGCGACAAGCAGGTCACGTGGCGCCTGCGCGACTGGGGCGTGTCGCGCCAGCGCTACTGGGGCACGCCGATCCCGATCATCCACTGCCCGTCGTGCGGCGACGTGCCGGTGCCGGAGCAGGATCTGCCGGTCGTGCTGCCGGAAGACCTCGTGCCGGACGGCTCGGGCAACCCGCTCGCGAAGTCGGAAGCGTTCCTGAACTGTTCGTGCCCGAAGTGCGGCGCGGCCGCGAAGCGTGAAACCGACACGATGGACACCTTCGTCGATTCGTCGTGGTACTTCTCGCGCTACACGGCGCCGGACGCCGAGACGATGGTCGACGCGCGCACCGATTACTGGATGCCGATGGATCAATACATCGGCGGCATCGAGCACGCGATCCTGCACCTGCTGTATTCGCGCTTCTGGACCAAGGTGATGCGCGACCTCGGCCTCGTGAAGTTCGGCGAGCCGGCGAAGAACCTGCTGACGCAGGGCATGGTGCTGAACGAGACGTTCTACCGCGAAGACGCATCGGGCAAGAAGACCTGGTACAACCCGGCCGACGTGACCGTCGCGTTCGACGAGAAGGGCCGCCCGGTCGGCGCGACGCTGAACGCCGACGGCCAGCCGGTCGTGCTCGGCGGCATCGAGAAGATGTCGAAGTCGAAGAACAACGGCGTCGATCCTCAGGTGCTGATCGACCAGTACGGCGCCGATACCGCGCGCCTGTTCACGATGTTCGCCGCACCGCCCGAGCAGCAGCTCGAATGGTCGGGCGCGGGCGTCGAAGGCGCGAGCCGCTTCCTGCGCCGCGTGTGGAGCTTCGGCGCGACGAACCGCGAAGCGCTCGCCGCGCGCGCGGGCTTCGACGCGGCCGCGCTCGGCGATGCCGACAAGGCGCTGCGCCGCGAGATCTACAGCGTGCTGAAGCAGGCCGATTTCGACTACCAGCGCCTGCAGTACAACACGGTCGTGTCGGCCGCGATGAAGATGCTGAACGCGATCGACGGCGCGAAGGGCGCGACGCCCGGCGTGCTGCGCGAGACGTACGGCGTGCTGCTGCGCGTGCTGTACCCGGTCGTGCCGCACGTCACGTTCGAACTGTGGAAGGCGCTCGGCTACGCGGACGAATTCGGCCCGCTGCTCGACGCCCCGTGGCCGAAGGTCGACGAGGCCGCGCTCGAGCAGGCCGAGATCGAACTCGTGCTGCAGGTGAACGGCAAGGTGCGCGGCGCGCTGAAGGTCGCGAAGGACGCGAGCCGCGAGGCGATCGAAGCGGCGGCGGTGGCCGACGAAGCATTCGCGAAGTTCAGCGACGGCAAGCCGGCGAAGAAGATCGTCGTCGTGCCGGGCCGCCTCGTGAACATCGTCGTCTGACGGCCGTTGGCCGCCGGGCGCACACAGAAGGAGCGAAGGTGATCCGCAGATCGTTTTTGATGCTCGCCGTCGGCAGCGCGCTCGCGCTGTCGGCATGCGGTTTCCAGTTGCGCGGCCAGCAGGACTACGCGTTCAAGCGCCTGCTGGTGGCCGGCGCGCCGGCGCCCGTCGAGGCGCGCCTGGTGCGCCTCGTCGAGGCCGGCAGCGACACGAAGATCGTCAAGTCGGCGGACGACGCCGATGCCGTGCTGCGCATGTGGGAGTCGCGTGGGCAGAACACGCTGACGCTCAACAAGTACGGCTCGGCGCAGGAATACGCGCTGTTCTATACGCTGAACTACACGCTGACGAGCAAGGACGGCACCGTGCTGATCCCGCCGAGCGCGATCGCGCTGAACCGCGCGATGACGTACAGCGACCAGTACACGAACGCGAAGGCGCAGGAAGCCGAGATCCTGTACGGCGACATGGAGAACGACGCGGTCGACCAACTGATGCGGCGTCTCGCGATCGTCCACACGCTGACGCCGGCGCCGGAAGACGTGGTGCCGGGCGTTGCACCGGGCGCACCGCTGCCGCCGCCGCCGCTCTGATCGCCGGCGCACGTATCGATGCAATTGCGACTTGATGCGCTGGAGCCGCACCTCGCGAAGGGGATGGCCGGGCTCTACACCGTCTACGGCGACGAGCCGCTGCTCGCGCAGGAAGCGTGCGACCGCATTCGTGCGGCCGCGCGCGCGGCCGGCTTCACCGAGCGTTCGGTGCACACGGTCGAGCGCGGTTTCGACTGGAGCGTGCTGCTCGGCGCGACCCAGGCGATGTCGCTGTTCGGCGAGCGTCAGCTGATCGAGCTGCGCATTCCGTCGGGCAAGCCCGGCAAGGAAGGCGCCGACGCGCTGAAGACGCTCGCGGCCGCACCGAACCCCGATGCGCTGATGCTCGTCACGTTGCCGCGCCTCGACGCGGCAACGCAGAAATCCGCGTGGTTTACCGCGCTGCAGAACGGCGGCGTGGCGCTGAAGATCGATCCGGTCGACCGCGCGCAGCTGCCGAACTGGATCGGCCAGCGTCTGTCGATGCAGGGCCAGCGCGTCGCGCCCGGCGACGACGGCCGGCGCGCGCTGCAGTTCATCGCGGAGCGTGTCGAGGGCAACCTGCTCGCCGCGCACCAGGAAATCCAGAAGCTCGGGCTGCTCTATCCGCAGGGCGTGCTGACGTTCGAGCAGGTGCACGACGCGGTGTTGAACGTCGCGCGCTACGACGTGTTCAAGCTGAACGAGGCGATGCTCGCGGGCGACGCCGCGCGGCTCGCGCGGATGATCGACGGGCTGAAGGGCGAGGGCGAGGCGATCGTGCTCGTGATGTGGGCCGTCGTCGAGGAACTGCGCACACTGCTGCGGATCAAGCGCGGCACGACGGCCGGCAAGCCGCTGGCCACGCTGCTGCGCGAGAACCGCGTGTGGGGGCCGCGCGAGCGGCTGATCGGCCCCGCGTTGAACCGCGTGTCGGAAGGCGTGCTCGAGAAGGCGCTCGCGTTCGCCGCGAAGCTCGACCGGCAGGTGAAGGGGCTGTCGGCCGTCACGCCGGGCCGCCGCACGCAGGACGAGCCGCCGCCCGATCCGTGGGACGGCCTGTTCCAGCTCGCGATGACGGTGGCGGGCGCGCGCGGCGAACGACCGCCGACCGCGGGTCGCGTGCGGCGTTAAGCCCCGTCCGGGCCTTCAGCGCACGCATCGCAACCCGCTTACAATATTTCGATAGCCGGCGCGGCCTTCCTGCCGCCGCGCCTCACGCTTCTCCACGAATTCATGCCGCGCCAAGCGGCTCGCTTCTCGAGTCACACGATGGATATCGACCAGTACATGACGGACCTGGGCCGCCGTGCCCGGCACGCTTCCCGCGCGATGGCGCGCGCCAGCACGGCGGCGAAGAACGCGGCGCTCGACGCCGTGGCCCGCGCGATCGAGCGCGACGCGCAGGCGCTGAAGGACGCGAATGCGCGCGACGTCGCCCGTGCCCGCGAAAAGGGGCTCGATGCGGCGTTCATCGACCGCCTGACGCTGTCGGACAAGGCGCTGAACACGATGGTCGAGGGCCTGCGCCAGGTCGCGTCGCTGGCCGATCCGATCGGCGAGATCGGCAATCTCAAGTATCGCCCGAGCGGAATCCAGGTCGGCCAGATGCGCGTGCCGCTCGGCGTGATCGGCATCATCTACGAGTCGCGTCCGAACGTGACGATCGACGCGGCCGCGCTGTGCCTGAAGTCGGGCAACGCGACGATCCTGCGCGGCGGCTCCGAGGCGCTCGAATCGAACGCGGCGCTCGCGAAGCTGATCGGCGAAGGGCTCGAGGCGGCCGGCCTGCCGCAGGACGCGGTGCAGGTCGTCGCGACCGCCGATCGCGCGGCGGTCGGCAAGCTGATCACGATGACCGAATACGTCGACGTGATCGTGCCGCGCGGCGGCAAGAGCCTGATCGAGCGCCTGATCAACGAGGCGCGCGTGCCGATGATCAAGCACCTCGACGGCATCTGCCACGTGTACGTCGACGATCGTGCCGATCTCGCCAAGGCACTGACGGTGTGCGACAACGCGAAGACGCACCGCTACGGCACCTGCAACACGATGGAAACGCTGCTCGTGTCGGGCGGCATCGCAGCCGCGCTGCTGCCGCCCCTCGGCAAGCTGTATCGCGACAAGCAGGTCGAG
Organism: Burkholderia sp. Bp9015; assembly: GCF_003853505.1. NCBI lineage: Bacteria > Pseudomonadati > Pseudomonadota > Betaproteobacteria > Burkholderiales > Burkholderiaceae > Burkholderia > Burkholderia sp. Bp9015. The sequence continues at coordinate 13,875 of NZ_QTPZ01000022.1, read as the reverse complement.
CTGCGCGTCGATGCAGCCGCGCGCGCGGTGCTCGCCGAGGCGGGCGTCGGTCCGCTCGTCGACGCGACCGACGAAGACTGGCACACCGAATATCTCGCGCCGGTGCTGGCGATCAAGGTCGTCGACGGCCTCGACGCCGCGATCGAGCACATCAACCATTACGGCTCGCACCACACCGATGCGATCGTCACCGAGGATCACGACCGCGCAATGCGCTTCCTGCGCGAAGTCGATTCGGCGAGCGTGATGGTCAATGCGTCGACGCGCTTCGCGGACGGCTTCGAATTCGGCCTCGGTGCGGAAATCGGCATCTCGAACGACAAGCTGCACGCACGCGGCCCCGTCGGCCTGGAAGGGCTCACGTCGCTGAAGTACGTCGTGCTCGGGCACGGCGAAGGCCGCCAGTAAAGCGAGGCGCACAACCGATGGCAATGCTCTGGGTCAAGACGTTCCATATCGTTCTGATCGCCGCGTGGTTCGCGGGACTGTTCTACCTGCCGCGCATCTACGTGAACCTGGCCATGGAGACCGATCCGGCCGCGGTGCGGCGCCTGCTGCTGATGGCGCGCAAGCTGTTCCGCTTCATGACGATGATCGCCGTGCCGGCGCTCGCATGCGGGCTGTGGCTGTGGCTCGTGATCGGCATCGGCCAGGGGCAGGGCTGGATCCATGCGAAGGTGACGGTGGTGCTGCTGCTCGTCATCTACCACGCGTATTGCGGGCACCTGCTGAAGATGTTCGAGCGCGGCGAGAACCGTCGCACCGACAAGTGGTATCGCGTGTTCAACGAACTGCCGGTGCTCGGCATGCTCGTGGCGGTCGCGCTGGTCGTGATCAAGCCGTTTTGAGCTGAGCGGCCGGTTGGCCGCACCGACTCAAGCGCAACGGCGCCCCGCGGGGCGCCGTTCTTCGTTTACGTGCGTGCCGGGTAGCGGCTGATGCGCCGGACCGTGCGTCGGTTCTGCATCGCTCATGCGCCGGCGGGGCGCCGTGCGTGGGTCAATCCTTCGTGCCGTCGTCGATCCGGCGGCGCGTGATCGCTTCCTTCGCGCGGCCGACGCGCTCCATCAATGCGGGCCCGCGCGACAGCGCGACGCCGACCGCGAGGATGTCGCCGATCGCGAGATGGGACATGCGCGACGTCATCGGCGAGAACACGTCGGTTTCCTCCGCGACGTTCGACGCGAGGCTCACCGTCGCGAGCTTCGCGAGCGGCGAATGGCTCTGCGTGATCGCGACGACCTTCGCGCCGCACGCGAGCGCGGAGCGCGCGGCCTCGACGATGTCGCGCGTGCGACCGGTGTTCGAGATCGCGACGACGACGTCGTGCGGCCCGAGCAGCGCCGACGACATCGAGAACGTGTGCGGGTCCGAATACGCGACGCTCGGCACGCCGAGCCGGAAGAACTTGTGCTGGATGTCCTGCGCGGCGATGCCGGAGCCGCCGGCGCCGTAGAACTCGATGCGCGACGCGTTCGACAGCAGCGCGATCGCGTCGGCGACGCTGCCGGCCGACAGGCTGTTGCGCACCTCGATCAGCGCGCCGATCGTGCGGTCGAACACCTTGCCGATGATGCCGGGCGCGGGCTCGTCGGGCTCGACGTCGCGATACACGGACGACACGCCCGGCGCGACGCTCTGCGCGAGCCGGATCTTGAATTCGCGAAAGCCGCTGCAGCCGAGCGCCTGGCAGAAGCGCGCGATGGTCGGCTGGCTGACGCCCGCGCGGGTCGACAGCTCGGTCATCGCGAGGTCGAGCACCTCGCGCGGCGCGGCGAGGATGTAGTCGGCGAGCTTGCGCTCGGACGGGCGCAGGTCGGCGCGGATCGCTTCAATGCGAGGCAGCATGGGACGGCGGATGGAAATCGGGTTCGGATGAGCGAGTGTATCGCAATCGAATTGTAGAAAATCTACATGAAAATGCTAGCTCTATCGTCGGCAATTTCTGCAGTGGACGATGCCGTGGATTAGGGTTTTCACTAGGAAAGCCTTGCTGGTGGCGGGGATGTGAGTTGCGCGTATGCTGATCCGCATTGCGCGCTTGTAGTTTTTCTACTAGACTGACTTCGTTCGTTCGATGCACTCGACCGTCCCCACGATTCCAACCGCCGGTGTCCGTCCGGCATACAGGAGCGCCCAGCATGACGTCGCTGCACCCCACCCTGGCGAAAGTCACCGATCGCGTGATCGCCCGCAGCCAATCGACCCGTTCCGCCTATCTGCAGCGCATCGACGGCGCACAAGGCAAGTTCCCGGCGCGCGGCGCGCTGTCGTGCGCGAACCTCGCGCACGGCTTCGCGGGTCTCGAAGGCAGCGACAAGTTCCAGATCAAGGCGATCCGCGAGCCGAACATCGGCATCGTGTCCTCGTACAACGAGATGCTGTCCGCGCACGCGCCGTACAAGGATTTCCCCGACATCATCAAGGCCGCCGCGCGCGAGAACGGCGGCGTCGCGCAGTTCGCGGGCGGCGTGCCGGCGATGTGCGACGGCGTCACGCAGGGCAACCCGGGCATGGAGCTGTCGCTGTTCTCGCGCGAGGCGATCGCGATGGGCACCGCGATCGCGCTCACCCACAACATGTTCGACGCGGCGCTCTGCCTCGGCATCTGCGACAAGATCGTGCCGGGCCTCCTGATCGGCGCGCTGCAATTCGGCCATCTGCCGACCATCTTCGTGCCGGCCGGCCCGATGACGAGCGGCCTGTCGAACGACGACAAGGCGAAGATCCGCCAGCAGTTCGCGACTGGCCAGGTCGGCCGCGACGCGCTGCTCGAAGCGGAATCGGCGGCATATCACGGCCACGGCACCTGCACGTTCTACGGCACCGCGAACAGCAACCAGATGCTGATGGAGCTGATGGGCCTGCACCTGCCGGGTTCGGCGTTCGTCCATCCGCACACGCCGCTGCGCGACGCGCTGACCGCCGAAGCCGCGCGCCGCGTGCTCGACCTGACGGTCGAGCGCGGCCACTACACGCCGATCGGCCACGTGATCGACGAGAAGGCGATCGTCAACGGGATCGTCGCGTTGCTCGCGACGGGCGGCTCGACCAACCACACGCTGCACCTCGTCGCGATCGCGCGCGCGGCCGGCATCCTGATCGACTGGAACGATTTCGACGAGCTGTCGGCGGTCGTGCCGCTGCTCGCGAAGATCTACCCGAACGGCAAGGCCGACGTGAACCACTTCCACGCGGCGGGCGGCGTCGCGTTCCTGGTGCGCAACCTGCTCGAGGGCGGGCTGCTGCACGAAGACGTGACAACCGTGGCGGGCAAGGGCCTGTCGCACTACACGAAGGAGCCGAAGCTGATCGACGGCAAGCTGACGTGGGTCGACGGCACGGCCGAGAGCCACGACACGAAGGTGCTGCGCGGCATTCGCGACCCGTTCCAGCCGGACGGCGGCCTGCGCCTGATGCAGGGCCGGCTCGGCCGCGGCGTGATCAAGATCTCGGCGGTCGCGCCCGAGCACCGCAAGGTGACGGCGCCCGCGATCGTGTTCGATTCGCAGGAAGCCGTGCAGGAGGCCTTCGATCGCGGCGAGCTGAAGCGCGATTTCGTCGCGGTCGTGCGCTTCCAGGGCGCGCGCGCGAACGGGATGCCCGAGCTGCATCGTTTGACGCCGCTGCTCGGCGTGCTGCAGGATCAGGGCTTTCACGTCGCGCTGGTGACAGACGGCCGCATGTCGGGCGCGTCGGGCAAGGTGCCGGCCGTGATCCACGTGTCGCCGGAAGCGCTGCTGGCCGGCCCGCTCGGCAAGGTGAAGACGGGCGACACGCTCGTGATCGACGCGGAAGCCGGCATCCTCGACATCGAGGTCGACGACGCCGAGTGGCAGGCGCGCCCGGTCGCGCAGCCGCTGCACCAGGCCGAGAACGAGGTCGGTTTCGGGCGCGAACTGTTCGGCGTGTTCCGCGCGGCGGCCGCGCCGGCCGAGCAGGGCGCATCGGTTTTCGGGACGCTGGTCGGCGAAACGGCCGTCAGCGTCGCTGCATGAATTTCAAGGAGTGTTCCAGATGAAGACGATTGCTGAAATCGTGAAGCTGGGCCCGGTGATTCCGGTGCTCGCATTCGACTCGGTCGAGCAGGGCGAACACGTGTCGCGCGCGTTGCACGCGGGCGGCGTCAAGGTGCTCGAGATCACGCTGCGCACGCCGGCCGGCCTGGAGGCGATCCAGCGCGCGAGCCAGCTCGCGGACGACATCGTCGTCGGCGTCGGCACGATCACGAAGCCCGAGCACTGCGAGCAGGCGAAGCGCGCGGGTGCGAAGTTCGGCGTGTCGCCGGGCCTGACGAAGGACCTGCACCTCGCGTCCCTCGACGCCGGCCTGCCGCTGCTGCCGGGCGTGATGACGCCGAGCGACATCATCCAGGCGCTCGAGTTCGGCTACGAGATCGTCAAGTTCTTCCCCGCGCAGCAAGCCGGCGGCGTGCCGATGCTGCAGGCGTTCCACGGTCCGTTCCCGGCGCTGAAGTTCTGCCCGACGGGCGGCATCACGGTCGACACCGCGCCGAATTTCCTGAAGCTGCCGAACGTCGTATGCGTCGGCGGTTCGTGGCTCACGCCGAAGGCCGCGCTCGCCGCGCAGGACTGGGCCGAAGTCACGCGCCTCGCGCAAGCCGCGAGCCAGCTGCCCCGTTAAGACTTGTACGAAACGAACGTTTGACCCTCGGTAAGCGAGCGCTTAGTGCTTGTTTTACCGAGGGTTTTTGCTGATGGAACCGGTTCTATCCGCGGACCGTAAAGATAAGTAAAATTCAGCGTCCTCGCGGGGTGGGAACCCCCGTGTTTCGGAGACCTGCATAGCCGGGCATACTCGCAACAACTCGCCCGGTTCGAACAATCCTAGGAGGAGTGCCACATGGGGGCTGTCCAAGGCAGCATGCTGCTCATTTATACCGTGATCGCGATCGTCGCGCTGATCGTGATGATCGCGCGGTTCAAGATCTATCCGTTCCTGGTGCTCATCATCGTCTCGCTCGGCCTCGGCCTCGTGGTCGGGATGCCGATGGACAAGATCGTCAAGTCGTTCGAGACCGGCAACGGCAACACGCTCGGCCACATCGCGGTGGTCGTCGGCCTCGGCACGATGCTCGGCAAGATGATGGCCGAATCGGGCGGCGCGGAGCGGATCGCGACCACGCTGATCGACTGGTTCGGCGAGAAGAACATCCATTGGGCGATGATGTTCGTCGCGATCATCGTCGGCCTGCCGGTGTTCTTCGAAGTCGGCTTCGTGCTGCTGATCCCGATCGCGTTCAACGTCGCGAAGCGCACCGGCAAGTCGCTGCTCGTCGTCGGCCTGCCGATGGTCGCGGGCCTGTCCGTCGTGCACGGGCTGATTCCGCCGCACCCGGCCGCGCTGCTGGCCGTCCAGCAATACGGTGCCGACATCGGCAAGACGATCGCGTTCGGCCTGATCGTCGGCGTGCCGACCGCGATCGTCGCGGGCCCGCTGTTTGCGCTGATGATCTCGAAGTTCGTCAAGCTGCCGGAGAACAATCCGCTCGCCGCGCAGTTCGTCGAATCGCACACGGAAGGCAAGCAGCGCGAACTGCCGAGCTTCGGCATCACGCTGTTCACGATCCTGCTGCCGGTGATCCTGATGCTGGTCGGCAGCTGGGCCGACCTGATCTTCACGCCGAAGTCGCTGCCGAACAGCCTGCTGCGCTTTGCCGGCAACTCGGACGTCGCGCTGCTGATCGCCGTGCTGGTGAGCTTCTTCACGTTCGGCAAGCTGCAGGGTTTCAACCGCGACCAGATCCAGAAGTTCTGCGGCGAGTGCCTGGCACCGATCGCCGGCATCACGCTGATCGTCGGTGCGGGCGGCGGCTTCGGCGGCGTCCTGCGCGACAGCGGGATCTCGCAGCAGATCGTCGAGACCGCGAAGCACGCGCACCTGTCGCCGCTGCTGCTCGGCTGGTTCGTCGCGGCGCTGATGCGTCTCGCGACGGGTTCGGCGACGGTCGCGATGACGACGGCCTGCGGCATCGTCGCGCCGATCGCGGCGGCGTCGGGCGCGGCGGTTCGTCCGGAGCTGCTGGTGCTCGCGACGGGCTCGGGCTCGCTGATCTTCTCGCACGTGAACGACGGCGGCTTCTGGCTGATCAAGGAATACTTCGGGATGACGGTTGGTCAGACGTTCAAGACCTGGTCGCTGCTTGAAACCATCATCTCGGTGCTCGGTCTGAGCTTTACGCTGCTGCTGAGCGTGGTTTTGTAACAAGGGGTAGTCAATGATTCTGATCGCAATGGGCGTGTCGGGCGCGGGCAAATCGCGAATCGGCGAAATGCTGGCAGAACGCCTGTCGTGCAGCTATACCGACGGCGACGCGTTTCACAGCGCGGCGAACAAGGAAAAGATGCACAACGGCATTCCGCTGACCGACGACGACCGCTGGCCGTGGCTGCGCACGATCCGCGCGGCCATCGAGGAAAAGCAGCGTGCCGGCGAGACGGCCGTGTTCACGTGCTCTTCGCTGAAGCGGTCGTACCGCGACGTGCTGCGCGGCACCGACACCGACGTGCGGTTCGTGTATCTGAAGGGCTCGTTCGAGGTGTTGCACGAGCGCCTGAAAAGCCGCACCGGCCATTTCTTCGATCCGTCGCTGCTGAAGAGCCAGCTCGACACACTCGAGGAGCCGGGCCCGGACGAGGCGATCGAGGTCAGCATCGAGCTGACGCCCGAACAGATCGTCGATCAGGTGATGGCGAAGATCGGCCACGCGCACTGAGCGCGGTTCGCGGCAATCGTGATGCCGCAGTGAGACAGGCGCCCCTCGGGGCGCCTTTTTTCGTCGAGCGCGCGCGAGCCGCCAAAGAAAAAGCCCGATGCGAGCAATTTCGCATCGGGCTTTTTTTCCGTCCGGCGACGGCGGCGCTTACGCGATCCGCTTCGCGAGTTCGACGGCCTTGCCGATGTACGACGCCGGCGTCATCGCGAGCAGGCGGTCCTTCGCATCCTGCGGGATCGCGAGCGTGGCGACGAATTCCTGCAGCGCTTCGCGCGTGATGCCCTTGCCGCGCGTCAGTTCCTTCAGCTGTTCGTACGGGTTCTCGATGCCGTAGCGGCGCATCACCGTCTGCACCGGCTCCGCGAGCACTTCCCAGCAGTTGTCGAGATCTTCGTTCAGGCGCTGCGGGTTGACTTCGAGCTTGTCGAGGCCGCGGATCAGCGAGTCGTAGGCGAGCAGCGAATAGCCGAGCGCGACGCCCATGTTGCGCAGCACCGTCGAGTCGGTCAGGTCACGCTGCCAGCGCGACACCGGCAGCTTGTCGGCGAGGTGGCGCAGCGTCGCGTTCGCGAGGCCGAGGTTGCCTTCCGAGTTCTCGAAGTCGATCGGGTTGACCTTGTGCGGCATCGTCGACGAGCCGATTTCGCCGGCCTTCGTCTTCTGCTTGAAGTAGCCGACCGAGATGTAGCCCCACACGTCGCGATCGAGGTCGAGCAGGATCGTGTTCGCGCGCGCAACCGCGTCGAACAGCTCGGCCATGTAGTCGTGCGGTTCGATCTGGATCGTGTACGGGTTGAACGTGAGCTTCAGGCGGTTCTCGATCACGTCGCGCGAGAACGCTTCCCAGTCGAATTCCGGATACGCGGACAGGTGCGCGTTGAAGTTGCCGACCGCGCCGTTCATCTTGCCGAGGATCTCGACCTTCTCGATGCGCGTGATCGCGCGTGCGAGGCGCGCGGCGACGTTCGCGAGTTCCTTGCCGAGCGTCGTCGGGCTGGCCGGCTGGCCGTGCGTGCGCGACAGCATCGGCTGCTCGGCGAGCGCGTGCGACAGCGCGACGAGGCGCTGGTGGACCGTGCGCAGCGCCGGCACGATCACGTGCTCGCGCGCACCGGCGAGCATCATCCCGTGCGACGTGTTGTTGATGTCTTCGGACGTGCACGCGAAGTGGATGAATTCGCTGGCCTTCTCGAGTTCGGCCTGGCCCTTGACCGATTCCTTCAGCCAGTATTCGACGGCCTTCACGTCGTGGTTCGTCACGCGCTCGATTTCCTTGATGCGCGCGGCGTCGTGCGCGGTGAAGCGCTCCGCGAGCTGCAGCAGGAATTGTTCGGACGCGTCGGAGAAGCGCGGGACTTCCGCGAAGCCGGCGCGCGACAGCGCGATCAGCCAGTGCACCTCGACGGTGACGCGGTGGCGCATGAAGGCGGCTTCGGAGAGCCAGTCGCGCAGCGCTTCGGTCTTGCTGGCGTAGCGGCCGTCGATGGGCGAGAGCGCGGTGAGGGCGAAAAGCGTATCGGGACGAGTGTCGGACATGATCGGGCGGGCCTTGGGGCCGGGTCGAGCGAGGGGGGAAGAATCCGGCATTTTACCATCGCCGCGGGGCGATCCCGGCCGAACCGGTCCGGCCGCGGCCGCCGCGGGCGATCGGCACGCGCCCGGCGCCCGGGCGGCGCGCGACCGGCCTGCCGGCAGGCGCCCGCGCCGGCTCGCCGGGGCGCCCGCCACGCCGCCGGGCCGGCCCGCCCGCCGGTAGAATGCAGGCTTCTTCCCGACCGCCGCCCGCCGCGCCCGCCTGCATGGAACTGAAATGGCTCGAAGACTTCGTCTCGCTCGCGGAAACGCGCAGCTTTAGCCGCTCCGCCGAACTGCGGCACGTGTCGCAGCCCGCGTTCTCGCGGCGTATCCAGGCGCTCGAGGCGTGGCTCGCGACTGAACTGATCGATCGTTCGGTCTATCCGACGCGGCTCACGCAGGCCGGCCAGATCTTCTACGAGCAGGCGCTGACGATGCTGTCGCAGGCGCACGAGGCGCGCACGCTGCTGCGCGGCCACGTCGGCGCGCCGGTGCCGACGATCGAGTTCGCGGTGCCGCACACGCTGTCGCTCACGTATTTTCCGCGCTGGCTGCAGCGGATCGAGGCGAAGATGGGGCAGGTCCACACGCGGCTGCGCGCGCTGAACGTGCACGATGCCGTGCTGTCGCTCGTCGAGGGCGGCTGCGATCTCGTGATGGGCTACCACCACCCGAGCCACCCGGTCGCGCTCGACCCGGCCCGCTACGACATGCTGGTGCTCGGCAGCGAGCCGATCAGCGCGTTTTCGGCGCCGGGCCGCGCGGGCCGGCCGCGCTATACGCTGCCGGGCACGGCCGAGGCGCGCGTGCCGTACCTGTCGTATACGCCGAACGCGTATCTCGGCCGGATGACCGAAGTCATCGTGGCGAATGCACCGACGTCGCTGTTCCTCGATCGTGTTTACGAAACCGACATGGCGGAAGGGTTGAAGGCGATGGCGCTCGCGGGCCACGGCGTCGCGTTCCTGCCGCACAGCGCGGTCGAGGACGCGGTGGCGAGCGGCCGCCTGATCCGGCTTGACCGTTCCGCGCGCGGCGGCACCCATCCGTTCACGCTGACGATGGAGATCCGCCTGTACTGCGACAAGCTCGCGCTGCAGGGCGACGATCCGCATCAGAAACTCGTGCGCGCGCTGTGGGACGTCGTGCGCGACGAACTGCGCGAAACCACCGGTTAACCGTGGGCGGTTAACCGGGCCGGTCGGGCGCGAGCGACTGACGAGCCGCTTTCGGCGCCTGTCGGACGCCCGTCCGGCGGGCGTCCCGCGACTTTCACGACGATTTTTCACGCCCGCGATGCACGGCCGATCGCGGGCGTTCTTGCGCAAATCGACCGCGGATTTGCGAAAAATCACGATCATGCAAGAAACGCATAATCGAATAAGCAAACGGCATTGGATAAAAAAAACGGGTTTTTCGACAATGTGCGCAATCCGTTGAACGTTGGAGTGTCCATGTCTTCGCAACTGCAGTCCATCCCGTCCTACCTTCACGCCGACGATCTCGGCCCGTGGGGCAACTACCTTCAGCAGGTCGATCGCGTCGCGCCGTACCTCGGCTCGCTGTCGCGCTGGCTCGAGACGCTGAAGCGTCCGAAGCGCATCCTGATCGTCGACTGCCCCATCGAGCTCGACAACGGCACCGTCGCGCACTTCGAAGGCTATCGCGTGCAGCACAACGTGTCGCGCGGCCCGGGCAAGGGCGGCGTGCGCTACCACCAGGACGTGACGCTGTCGGAAGTGATGGCGCTGTCGGCATGGATGTCGGTGAAGAACGCCGCAGTGAACGTGCCGTACGGCGGTGCGAAGGGCGGCATCCGCGTCGACCCGCGCAAGCTGTCGCGTGGTGAGCTCGAGCGCGTGACGCGCCGCTACACCAGCGAAATCGGCATCATCATCGGGCCGAACACCGACATTCCGGCACCGGACGTCAACACCAACGAACAGGTGATGGCGTGGATGATGGACACGTACTCGATGAACCAGGGCCAGACGTCGACCGGCGTCGTGACCGGCAAGCCGATCGCGCTCGGCGGTTCGCTCGGCCGCAAGGAAGCAACGGGCCGCGGCGTGTTCGTCGTCGGCTCCGAAGCGGCGAAGAAGAAGGGCCTGGAAATCGAAGGCGCGCGCATCGCGGTGCAGGGCTTCGGCAACGTCGGCGGCATCGCGGCGAAGCTGTTCCAGGAAGCGGGCTCGAAGGTGATCGCGGTGCAGGATCACACGGGCACGATCTACCAGCCGGCCGGCCTCGATTCGAACAAGCTGCTCGACCACGTCGCACGCACGGGCGGCGTCGCGGGCTTCGAAGGCGCCGAGCCGATGCCGAACGACGAGTTCTGGACGGTCGAGACCGACATCCTGATCCCGGCGGCGCTGGAAAACCAGATCACGGAAAAGAACGCGGCGAAGATCCGCACGAAGATCATCGTCGAAGGCGCGAACGGCCCGACGACGACGGCGGCGGACGACATCCTGAGCGCGAACGGCGTGCTCGTGATCCCCGACGTGATCGCGAACGCGGGCGGCGTGACCGTGTCGTACTTCGAGTGGGTGCAGGACTTCTCGAGCTTCTTCTGGACGGAAGACGAGATCAACCACCGTCTCGAGCGCGTGATGCGCGAAGCGTTCGCCGGCGTGTGGGCGGTCGCGGAAGAGCACAAGGTGACGGTGCGTACGGCGGCGTTCATCGTCGCGTGCAAGCGCATCCTGATGGCGCGCGAAATGCGCGGCCTGTACCCCTGATCGGTCGTTGCCGATCGCCGATCGGTTGACTACGATCAAAGCATGACGCAATCCACCCGATTGCGCGCATGAACCTTCGCGGGCGATGCCGAATCCGGCATCGCCCGCGCGCGCATTCAGGCGCCGAAACGGGCGCCCGGAGCCGGGAGGACGGCTTCGCACAGCGCGATTCGTAGTGCGGTTAACAACCAGTACTTTCAAAAATATTACTTTGATACACTGGCGCGGGTTTTAGCCAAGGAGATGACCAAAATGAAATACCAGAAGGCAGTCCTGATGGTCGCGGCGCTGTGCGCGTTCGCGAGCGGCGCGCACGCACAGGAGACCGGCACGCTGAAGAAGATCAAGGACACGGGCGTGATCGCGCTGGGCCACCGCGAATCGTCGATTCCGTTCTCCTACTATGACCAGAACCAGCAGGTCGTCGGCTATTCGCGCGAATTCCAGTTGAAGGTCGTGGACGCGGTGAAGAAGAAGCTGAACCTGCCGAACCTGCAGGTCAAGAACATCCCGGTCACGTCGCAGAACCGCATCCCGCTCGTGCAGAACGGCACGGTCGACATCGAGTGCGGCTCGACGACCAACAACCTGGAGCGTCAGCAGCAGGCCGCATTCTCCGACACGATCTTCGTGATCGGCACGCGCCTGATGACGAAGAAGGATTCGGGCGTGAAGGACTTCGCCGACCTGAAGGGCAAGACGGTCGTGACCACCGCCGGCACGACGTCCGAGCGCCTGCTGCGCAAGATGAACAACGACAAGCAGCTGGGCATGAACATCATCAGCGCGAAGGACCACGGCGACTCGTTCAACACGCTCGAGTCGGGCCGCGCGGTCGCGTTCATGATGGACGACGCGCTGCTCGCGGGCGAGCGCGCGAAGGCGAAGCAGCCGGGCGAATGGGTGATCGTCGGCACGCCGCAGTCGGAAGAGGCGTACGGCTGCATGATGCGCAAGGGCGATGCGGACTTCAAGAAGGTCGTCGACGACGCGATCTCGCAAGTCGAGAAGTCGGGCGAAGCCGCGAAGATCTACGCGAAGTGGTTCGAGAACCCGATCCCGCCGAAGGGGCTGAACCTGAACTTCCCGCTGTCCGATTCGATGAAGAAGCTGTACGCGAACCCGAACGACAAGGCGCTCGACTGACCACGCGGCCGTTGACGCAGAAATGACGCTACTGAAACGGAAGAGGCCACGCTTCTTCCGTTTCTTTTTGCTGGAGTCTTGCCCATGTCTTACCACTGGAACTGGGGCGTCTTCCTGAGCCCCGTCTCGACCGGCGAGCCGACGACTTATTTCGGATGGCTGATGTCCGGCTTCTGGGTGACGATCGAGGTGTCGCTCGTCGCCTGGGTCATCGCGCTGATCGTCGGCTCGCTGTTCGGCGTGCTGCGCACGGTGCCGAACAAATGGCTGTCCGCGATCGGCACCGTGTACGTGTCGATCTTCCGGAACATTCCGCTGATCGTGCAGTTCTTCATCTGGTACCTCGTCGTGCCCGAGTTGCTGCCCGCATCGATCGGCACCTGGATCAAGCAGTTGCCGCCGACCACGCAGTTCTTCACCTCGTCGATCATCTGTCTCGGCCTGTTTACGGGCGCGCGCGTGTGCGAACAGGTGCGCTCGGGGATCAACGCGCTGCCGAAGGGCCAGCGCGCGGCCGGCCTCGCGATGGGCTTCACGCAATGGCAGACGTACCGCTACGTGCTGCTGCCGGTTGCGTACCGGATCATCGTGCCGCCGCTCACGTCCGAGTTCCTGAACATCTTCAAGAACTCGGCGGTCGCGTCGACGATCGGCCTGCTCGACCTGTCCGCGCAGGCGCGCCAGCTCGTCGACTACACCGCGCAGACCTACGAGTCGTTCATCGCGGTCACGCTCGCGTACGTGATCATCAACCTCGTCGTGATGGCGTTCATGCGCTGGATCGAAGGCCGCACGCGGCTGCCCGGCTACATCGGAGGCAAGTGATGCATCAGTTCGACTGGAGTAGTATTCCCGGCGCGATACCGACGCTGTGGACGGGGGCGATCGTCACGTTCAAGATCACGCTGATCGCGATCGTCGTCGGCATCGTCTGGGGCACGTTGCTCGCGCTGCTGCGGCTGTCGGGCGTGAAGCCGCTCGCGTGGTTCGCGAAGGCGTACGTGACGGTGTTCCGCTCGATCCCGCTCGTGATGGTGCTGCTGTGGTTCTTCCTGATCGTGCCGCAGGTGCTGCAGGGCGTGCTGGGGCTGTCGCCGACGATCGACATTCGCCTCGCGTCGGCGATGGTCGCGTTCTCGCTGTTCGAAGCCGCGTATTATTCCGAGATCATCCGCGCCGGCATCCAGGCGGTGCCGCGCGGGCAGGTCAACGCCGCGTTCGCGCTCGGCATGAACTACGCGCAGGCGATGCGCCTCGTGATCCTGCCGCAGGCGTTCCGCGCGATGGTGCCGCTGCTGCTCACGCAGGCGATCGTCCTGTTCCAGGATACGTCGCTCGTGTACGTGATCAGTCTCGCGGACTTCTTCCGCACGGCCGCCAACGTCGGCGATCGCGACGGCACGACCGTCGAGATGGTCCTGTTCGCGGGTGCATGCTATTTCGTGATTTGCTCGGTGGCGTCTGCCCTCGTCAAAGGTCTCCAGAAAAAGGTCACAAGATGATTTCCATCAAGAACGTTTCCAAGTGGTACGGCCAGTTTCAGGTCCTCACCGATTGCACGACCGAGGTCAAGAAAGGCGAGGTGGTGGTCGTGTGCGGTCCGTCCGGCTCGGGCAAGTCGACGCTGATCAAGACCGTGAACGGCCTCGAGCCGTTCCAGCAGGGCGAGATCCTCGT